>JAYWCF010000063.1:0-2372 GCA_043780715.1 Methylotenera sp.
AAAACCGCTTGTACACCGCGCGTAGCAAAGGCTGTGGCCAATTGTGCGCCGTGCCAACCGCCGTCGCTAACGACTTCATTTGTAAAAATAGGGATTCGCATTTACTTTCACATGCTTTCTGTGTTTTGTAAATCAGGCTTTAGCCTGACCTACACGGGTTAAAACCCGACCTACAAAAATAATTACTGACCAAATGAAACACTTAACAAAGCTTTATTCAACTCGCCGCCAGCAAAACTGTTGCCTGTTTCCAGGTTGGTTATATTGACCATTGCTGGCGAAAATAGCATTGGGTCTATTTGGTAAAAATCCATATTCACCGCCTTAAATATATCTGCAAACGGTTTGCCGTAATCTTTGGAGCTATTACTAGGCAACTCGTGCGCTAATTTTTCGGCTTCCGCGTCACTACATTTCACGTTTAATTGCACGTAGCCGCCGAATAAAATCGCGTCATTGCTACGCCCCATCGCGGTTATAAAGCTTGCTGAAATTGGCGGTAAAGGCGCAGAACCACTGCCTGAAATAATCGCATCGAGCGGAAAATGCAGCGTATGCGCTTTATGCAACGCCACCTCTAGCACCCGCGCTACTACTTGCGTTGCGCCTGCTATACTGGTGGTTGGCGTTAAAATAAAAGTTAAGTTTTCTGGCTTAATGTGCGTATCGCGCGCCACTTTTTCGATAATTTCAACGGGCGGGATTTTATTTGTTTCTAAAATTAATACTGTAGATTCGGCATTGTCTTTGTAATTCAGCTCTTTAAATAACTCCTCGCGCTGTGCCAAACATCTTGCAGGGCCGCTGCCGAGTGAAAAAAACTTTTCATGTTGCAATGCCCAGCCCGCATATTGGCTGCCAAGGCATGCCAATACTGGCGTTTGCGATTTTACCTTAATGTTACTTGCGTCGCTAAAACTCACTTCACCCAAACCGCCCATGCAAATTTCTGCAATGATGCGCCCTGCTTCTGCGCTGCCTGCTATATCAATGCCCGCGTCGATAATTGTTGCGCCAGTGACGTGCTGCGATACCTTAATATTTAACGCGCTAGCTTGTGCAATTAAGCTTTCAAGCAATGGCTTGCAAGCCCTATTTATACTGGGTTTTAGAGCATTCATATCAAGCTATTTTCATTTAAAAAAGTAAAGAATATCACAACAACGCTACGCGCTGCATGACCTTTTTGCGCGCTAGCTTGGCGCTGCGCGCATCGGCCAGCACGGTACAAATTGGTGCGCCCGCCGCTATTTCGCTATTGGGTTGCGGAATATCACACACCCAGTCTGGCCAATCCATATTTGCTGGCACTTTTGTTGGCATATTGGCCGCTATATTTGCGTAAACGATATGCATTGCTTTGGCTTGTTTTTCTACTGTTGGCCACTGTTTCAATTCGCCTACACATGCTTGCATGTGAGCAGCAAACAAATCACACTTTTTTGCCGAATACAGTTGCAAACTGGCTGATAATCGCGGGTTAATTTCAAGCATATAAACCTTATTTTCATGTAGCAAAAAATCGCAACTATTAATACCTTTTAAGCCAAAAAACAGCGTGGCTTTTGCAATAAATTCGGTGATTGTAGCTTTCACGTTTTCACTTAAATCGGCATGACTGACTGCGCCACCAAAACGATACGGTAAAACTGCACTTGAATTACACCATTGTTCATTATAACCAATGACTTGAGAGTTTTTTTCGTCCGCCAAAAATAAGCACGAATACGGTATTCCTGCTTGTATTTTTTGATAATACAAAGAATGGTTTTTTGGTATTTCTAGCGGCAAAACAGCTTTAATATGCGCTCCGCCACTGCCGCCGATTTCCTTCTGTAGCCAGCCAATAGGGTCCGTTGGGCGCGAAAACGCAATTATTGGAGTGGCAATGTGATTCAATTTACAGAATTTAGCCAACGATTGCGGGTTTTTGCAAGACTGTACTGTTTGCGGCGCATTACCAATAATTGGTATCAGCCTAGCAATTTCTGTTAAAAAATTAGGTTGCAGCTCAAAGCCTGCGCCATAACACAAGCCTATATATTTTTTTAGATCAATTTTTTGCAATACTTTTAAAAAAGCATCCGCTTCAAATTGGCCATTTTTTATGGGCGCTTGCAGCACTTGCTTGGCGTATTTTTGCGTGTCCACATCGGCAAATGCATCAATCGCGATCACCTCAAACCCCGCATGAATAGCTGCTTGCACGTAAGCGCGGCTAGAAATCGCCGCGACAATAATCCTTTTTTTAGCCACGCGCTAAGTTATTGTGCCAATAAATCACGCGCAACTTCAAATGCATCATTAAAATCAACATGCATCGGCGTGTCACTTGCCAACATATTTTGTAGCAATTTTTGCTGAGTTTTATA
>JAYWCF010000064.1:0-6712 GCA_043780715.1 Methylotenera sp.
GATTAGCGGAAAATTTTCGTGCTGCTTCATCTGTGTGCAGGGATGCCACACCGATTGTAAGCTACGCGTTAAGATGGATTGGTTGCCTGACATATTGAAAACTGTTGATGTTGTAAATTTTTTTTATTCGCCTAGCGATATACCAAAGCCTAATACATTTTGCGAATGATTGTAATCCAACATGGTTTCGCCATAGCCTGTTGAGGCCATTAAATGTAACTTAATATACGGATTATTGAATACGCGTTGCTGGACGCTTAGTTGCGCGAATCCTTTATTGTCACTTCTTAGATTATTACGCAAAAGCACCGATACCGCCGTTTTGCGGCTTTCGGTTTCCCAACGCACTGTCATATCGCCATAGCCCATAAATTTTTCAATATCCGGGTTATCATCTTCTTTCTCACTCTCAGGAATACGCCACCAAGGCCGCACCAACAACGAAATTCTATCCGTCAGCTCAAAACCACCTTCTAAATAGAGTCGATTCCAGCTTCTGGATAAGGGATTATCGCGACCATTGGATTGATGCACTAAACCTAAATTCAACATTCTGGGAATGTAGGCTTTTTTATCATCATCCACTTTATTGTTTATGCCTAACGATAATATTAATTCTGGCTCATAATTATTTTCACGTAACGGCCTAGATGCATTTGCATTAAAAATTTGCCAATACGATTGTTGTGTATAAGCACCCCACAAGCGTGAGCTGGTCACATTAGGCAAATCCCGAATCAGCGGGATATTATTCAATAATTCAGATTTTAAGCTGATTTGAAACTTCAAATCATTGGCATCAAGATGGCGGTCGCCCGTATTAGGATGGCTAGGACTTTGCGGCGAATTATTTATACTATTGGTATTAGTAAACAATAAGTAATTGGATTTATACGTTTCAAAATCACTGATATCCCAATCCCCTTCCGAAGTGAGGCGCCATTTTCTTTCTAAATAACTCAAATCTGAATACGGTTTTTTAATGGCAGGTGCGCCTATTTTTGTTGGTATTTCAGCATTGCTGGGTATGGAAACATCGGTATTTTCAGCAGCTTTTAAATTAATTGCGGTATTTTCTTTTATAGTTTCAATTGCAGGTGTGGTTATGCTATCAAAGCAAGCCAAGCGTTTTTTAGATTCAAATTGCGATGGGTAAGTGGTTTTACAGTGATACATGGCCTGCTCAACCGTCAAACTCTCTTTCGCTTGAAGCGATGCAGCCAGTGTAAACATATTGCAAGCAAAAGTGGCGACAACTAAAAATGCGTTCATGCGTTGTCGCATAGGTATCCTTGTTGAAAACATTAGTGATAAGCTTGATTATCCTATTCTAAACATTACATGACTATTTATTTTTTATAATAATTTACCTTGAAAGGCCTTTTATAGATTGAACCAAGCAGTAAAATAAGCGCTCAAAATGTTGTAATATCAAATTATTAATTTTTTAAGGAAACACCGCCATGTCATTCAAAAATCTATTACCTGCACTATTTACGGCTTCCATTTCTGCCTTTATTTTTTCCTCTACCGCACAAGCTGCTGGCTGTTCCATTGATGTAGAGGTTTCAACTGGTATGGCTTACAGCACCAAAAGCATTGATGTGCCAAAAACGTGTAAAGACTTTACTGTAAATTTAAAAGCAGCTGGCACTATGCCTAAAGCAGTTATGGGCCATAATTTAGTGGTATCTAAAGAGGCTGATCAAAAAGCCGTATTAGAAGATGGCAGCAAAGCAGGCTTAGCAGCCAACTATTTAAAAGCTAATGATTCACGCGTGTTACTAGCCACAACTATTATTGGTGGCGGCGAAAAAGCATCGGCTAAATTAGATGTTAAAAAATTGAACGCTAAAGACAAATACACGTTTTATTGCTCTTTCCCTGGTCACGCCATGATGATGAAGGGCACTTTAAAACTAGTGTAACAAAACTCACGTAATACAATTAAAATAAATTTCATGCGTTTTAATTAAACGTAACGTTTGTTATCGAGTAGCAGTATTAAAAAGGCATATGCGCAACATATGCCTTTTTAACTTATGGCGCGGGGTTCATCATGCTTAAGTGTATCTGCTCAATTTCCGCCAATACTTCATCGCTTAATTTCACCTGATACGCCGCTATATTTTCTTGCAATTGCGCCATATTGGTGGCGCCAATAATAGTGCTAGTCACAAACCAGCGGTGATAAACAAAACTCAAGGCTAATTGCGTAGGCGTTAAGCCATGGGCGCGCGCTAATTTGGCATAAGCGGCACTGGCGGTGGGCACGCTGGGTTTTTTATAGCGTTGCGCATAGCCCAAAAACTGCGTTACACGGCCAGCGGCTTGCGGGTCATCAATATATTTAGCTGATAAATGCCCAAAAGCCAGCGGCGAATAAGCCAGCAAGCTCAATTTTTCGCGATATAAAATTTCGCTCATACCCGCATCCATGGTGCGATTCATCAGGTTATAGCAATTTTGAATCGTCGCCACGCGTGGTAAATCGTGCGCTTTTGCAATGCGCAAAAATTCCATCACACCCCACGGCTGCTCATTACTTAATCCAACCGCGCGCACTTTGCCCTCTTTAATCAATTCGGCCAGCGTTTCTAATTGCGTTTCAATGCTCACCCATGTTTTTTGATGGCCATTTGCATCTAATTCTAGTTTTGGATCAAACTGATATTGCCCAAAAAGCGGCACATTGCGTTCTGGCCAGTGTAATTGGTATAAATCAATATAATCCGTTTGCAAGCGCTTTAACGAATCATGAATTGCCGCGCGAATATTGGCTCTGGTCAGCGAGTCATCACCGCCGCGAATCCAATTTAAGCCACGATTACGCCCTGCCACTTTACTACCCAAAATAATCTGGTCGCGCTTTTGCGTTTTTAGCCAATGCCCCAGCATGGTTTCAGTGCGGGTAAAGGTTTCGGCCTTGGGCGGCACAGGGTACATTTCAGCGGTATCAATAAAATTAATGCCTCTTGCAAGCGCAAAATCCAATTGGCTGTTGGCGTCTACTTGGCTATTTTGGTCGCCAAACGTCATCGTACCCAAACAAATCCTAGATACTTTTAAATCGCTATTTCCAAGCTGTACATATTCCATCGGTTGAATTGATTCCACGGGTTTGATTGATTCCACTGGTTTGTTTGATTTTACTGGTATATCTAAAACTATTAGTGCAATACCTTTTTAACATCCATTTGCACAACAACAGTGCTTTGCGCAGGCGCAGAAACAGCGGCGTTAATCGCCCAGCCCGCCTCTTTTGTGGCTAATTGCAGCATATTACACATTGCCAAAGTTAGCTCTGGATTTAAATTAATGCGCACCGATATGCCTTCTAAACAAGGCAACTCTAAACTGGGCGGCTTATTATCAACACGCACTAATATCGCATTAATCGCTAGCATCGCGCCATCATTTCGCACTTCTGGGCGCGGCTGATATTCGGTTTTAAAATCCATTTTTTGCAAGGCATCGGCCGCCTGCATTTCTTGTTTAAACTGCGCCACAGCTTGTTCTGGCGGTGCATCGGCTTGAATGGAATTGGCGGTTGGCAAATGCGCTTCACCAGTCAGTAAGGTCCACATTAATTGCGTAATACGACTAGTCAACCAAACCAACAGTTCAGTATTGTCATTTAACCCCACGCGAAATAACAGCCTATCTTGCTCGGCGTTATAGCCCAAATTAATTTGCTGAATCGCCGCTACTTGCTGATGTTGAATTGGCTCAATTTCTGATGTCACAATAATCTTTCAAAATAGTCCTACGTTTAAAGCAAATTTTTAACTAAATATTTAAATGTGCACTTGAAAACGCTAACTTAAACGCAATATTAGCAATCAAGGCATGCGAGTGCTAAAATATCGCATTGCCTAAGCAATTTTATCAACTTTATACTTTGTTCATATTAAACAAAAGCATAACCATTAGGAGAAATTGAATGAAAATTCGTCCATTACACGATCGCGTTATTGTAAAACGCTCTGAAGAAGAACGCACAACAGCATCTGGCATCGTTATCCCTGATTCTGCCACAGAAAAACCAGATCAAGGCGTGGTTACCGCAGTGGGCAACGGCAAACGTGACGACAGCGGCAAAATCAATGCGTTAGACGTTAAAGTTGGCGACAAAGTTTTATTCGGCAAATACGCTGGCCAAACTGTAAAAGTTGATGGCGAAGAACTGCTAGTGATGCGTGAAGAAGACATCATGGCCATTGTTGAGTAATTTGGTTAACCAAATTACTTTCAATTAAAAATTGTATCAATTTTAGGAGTTAATCATGGCAGCAAAAGACGTACGATTCGGCGATGAAGTCCGCCAAAAAATGACCAACGGCGTAAACATTTTAGCCAATGCGGTTAAAGTAACATTAGGCCCAAAAGGCCGTAACGTAGTATTAGAGCGCTCATATGGCGCGCCAACCATCACTAAAGATGGCGTTTCAGTGGCAAAAGAAATCGAATTAAAAGACAAATTCGAAAACATGGGCGCACAAATGGTTAAAGAAGTGGCAAGCAAAACTTCTGATATCGCAGGTGACGGTACAACAACGGCAACAGTTTTAGCACAAGCGATTATTCGCGAAGGCATGAAATCGGTAGCGGCTGGTATGAACCCAATGGATTTAAAACGCGGTATCGATAAAGCCGTTGCAGCCGCGATTGTTAATTTAAAAGAGCAATCAAAACCATGTACAACCAGCAAAGAAATCGCGCAAGTTGGCTCAATTTCTGCTAACTCTGACGAATCTATCGGCAAAATCATTGCAGACGCAATGGACAAAGTGGGTAAAGAAGGCGTGATTACCGTTGAAGATGGTTCAGGTTTAGAGAGCGAATTAGACGTTGTTGAAGGTATGCAATTCGACCGTGGCTACTTATCACCATACTTTATCAACAATCAAGAGCGCCAAATTGCATTGTTAGATAACCCATTTGTTTTGTTACACGACAAAAAAATCTCAAACATCCGTGATTTATTACCAACTTTAGAGCAAGTAGCTAAATCTGGTCGTCCGTTATTGATTATTGCAGAAGATGTTGATGGCGAAGCGCTAGCAACATTGGTTGTGAACAATATCCGTGGCATCTTAAAAACAACTGCAGTTAAAGCACCTGGTTTTGGTGATCGCCGTAAAGCTATGTTAGAAGATATCGCGATTCTTACAGGCGGTACTGTGATTGCTGAAGAAGTTGGCTTGAAACTAGAAAACGTAACGCTTGAAAACTTAGGTTCAGCTAAACGTATCGAAGTGGGCAAAGAAAACACCATTATCATCGACGGTGCTGGTGTTGAAGCCAATATCAAATCACGTATTGCACAAATCAAATCACAAATCGAAGAATCAAGCAGTGATTACGATAAAGAGAAATTGCAAGAACGCGTGGCTAAATTAGCAGGCGGTGTTGCAGTGATTAAAGTGGGCGCAACAACTGAAATTGAAATGAAAGAGAAAAAAGCCCGCGTTGAAGATGCATTACACGCAACACGTGCAGCGGTTGAAGAAGGCATTGTAGCTGGCGGCGGCGTTGCATTGATTCGTGCACGTGATGCAATCAGCAAAGTTAAAGGCGACAACCTAGACCAAGAAGCAGGCATTAAAATTGTACTGCGCGCGGTAGAAGAGCCATTGCGTCAAATCACTGCTAACGCAGGCGTAGAGCCATCAGTAGTAGTAAACAACGTTGCCGCTGGTAAAGGGAACTACGGTTACAACGCGGCTAACGAAACCTACGGCGATATGATTGAAATGGGTATTTTAGACCCAACAAAAGTAACGCGTAGCGCATTGCAAAATGCGGCGTCAGTTGCTGGCTTAATGCTAACGACTGATTGCATGATTGCCGAACTACCAAAAGACGACGGCCCAGCAATGGGTGGTGGTGATATGGGTGGTATGGGTGGCATGGGCGGTATGATGTAATTGCTTTTAGATGTTGCATCAACTTATCTGCCTAGTGGCAGGTTGATGTAATTACGAAATTCAAACTTGCTACTCCGTAGTATTAAAACCTCGCTTCGGCGAGGTTTTAATTTGTCTACAGTTGTTTGACGTAAAGCAATGCATCAATTAGGATGATTATTTTACGTTAAATACTAGATGCCTGAATTCAAAGATATCGTCGCAATACTTGCAACACTAGTAGCTTCTTTCGCAGGCGCATGGGGGGCATTTCTTCTTGAAAATGAGCGTCGCAAGCGAGAAGTGCAAGATCAAAATATTGGTGCTGCAAATCGAGCCATTTACACCCTTTTCAATCTTTGGAATATTCTTGAGCAATACCGGAAAGAAACACTAGAGCCTTATCGTGGTAAATCAGATGCATGGCTGAATCTGGCCGCAAACCCATCAATTATTACTGGTGAACATACATTTCAATCAAACGAATTGCAGTTCTTACTTCAATCTTCTAAACCTGAAATATACGCTGGCTTGATGCTAGAGGAGCAAAGATTTGCTATTGCAATTGATCTTATTCGCGCAAGGTCAACACTAATCTTGGATGAAGTATTCCCCAAAATGTCTGCGGCAAAAATTCCTGTTGGAAAAGCATTACCAGAAGTAGATGTTGAACAATTGCTAGGAATTAGTCTAACCCATAAGCTAAGAAAGATTACGGCTGCAATTTTTGAAAATGTTGACGATGATCTTGTTTCACTTAGAGCACAACATTATCAAGTTCGAGAAGCCATGAAACTACTTTA
>JAYWCF010000065.1:0-2355 GCA_043780715.1 Methylotenera sp.
GTTGGTTGTTTTTAAACTTTTGCGATAGTACTTGTGCTCTTTTTCAAGCCACATTCTAAATTGCCAATATTTGCCGCGCTTATATGCAAAAGCTTCGTCAAATATAGCTGTTTCATCTTCGCTAAAATTTGTTTTTTTGAGTGCCATTGTTGCACCTTGTAATTTACTGTTCTTAGTAGCTACAATTTTGTGTAGCTTTCTATGTAACTGTAAATCCAAAGTGCAATTAAATCAATAGCTTTTTTGACTTTGTGTAACTTTTGTGAAAGTATTAAGTTATTAATTAATAAAAATTAAATTAGTAAAAACTACTCCCACTCGATTGTTGCAGGTGGTTTGCCCGAAATATCGTATACCACGCGGTTAATGCCGCGCACTTCATTGATGATTCGATTAGACACTTTGCCTAGCAAAGCATAAGGCAATTCTGCCCAATGCGCGGTCATAAAATCGCTGGTTACAACAGCACGTAGGGCAACAACGTAATCATAAGTGCGGCCATCACCCATTACGCCCACCGACTTCACCGGTAAAAATACCGCAAACGCTTGGCTGGTTAATGCATACCAAGATTTGCCGGTTTTTTCACAGATAGTATTACGAAGCTCTTCAATAAAAATAGCATCGGCACGGCGTAATAAATCAGCGAATTCGGTTTTTACTTCACCTAAAATGCGTACACCTAAACCAGGCCCTGGGAAAGGGTGGCGATACACCATGTCGTGCGGCAAACCAAGCGCCACGCCCAATTCGCGCACTTCGTCTTTAAATAAATCACGTAATGGCTCTAATAATTTCAAGCCTAATTTTTCTGGCAAGCCGCCAACGTTGTGGTGGCTTTTAATAGTGACCGCTTTTTTAGATTTTGCGCCGCCTGATTCAATTACATCTGGGTAAATGGTGCCTTGTGCTAGAAAAGTCGCGCCCTTGTGTTTGCCAGAAAAAGCGTGTCCGCCAGTACCTGCTTTTAGCTTGGCTGCCTCTGCTTTGAACACTTCAACAAATTCGCGACCAATGATTTTACGTTTGGCTTCAGGTTCGCTAACGCCATTTAAATGCCCCATAAATTGTGCGGTGGCATCTACTCGAATCACATTGACGTTCAAGCGACCAGCGAACATATCCATCACCATATCGCCTTCATTCAAGCGAAGTAGTCCGTGGTCTACAAATACGCAGGTAAGCTGGTCGCCAATTGCGCGGTGGATTAAGGCAGCTGCAACGCTAGAATCTACGCCGCCAGATAAGCCTAAAATGACTTCTTCATCACCGACTTGTGCTTTGATTTTGGCAACTGCTTCTTGAATATAGTCGCCCATAATCCAGTCCGGCTTGGCTTGGCAAATTTCTAAAACAAATCGTTCCAGCATGGCTTGGCCAAGTTTGGTATGCGTCACTTCTGGGTGAAATTGCACGCCATAAAATTGGCGCGCTTCATCCGCAAAAGCGGCAATTGGCGTTGTTTCATTGCTAGCAATTACTTTAAAGTTGGGTGGTAATTCAGTTACTTTGTCGCCATGGCTCATCCACACATCAATCAAGCCGTGGCCTTCAGCGTTGGTTCTGTCTTGAATATCGCGGAATAGGGCAGAGTGACCACGCGCGCGGATTTCAGCATAGCCAAACTCACGTTTAGCACCAGCTTCCACTTTTCCACCCAATTGCTGCGCCATGGTTTGCATGCCGTAACAAATGCCCAACACAGGCACACCAAGCTCAAATACCGCTTGCGGCGCAGACTCTGTTTCATCTTCATACACGCTGGCGTGGCTGCCAGATAGAATAATGCCGTCAGCATTAAAATTGCGCACAAAATCGTCTGTTACATCACAAGGGTGGATTTCGCAATACACATGCGCCTCACGCACGCGTCGCGCGATTAGTTGGGTGACTTGAGAGCCAAAATCTAAAATTAGGATTTTTGAGTGGGACATGTTTAATCGATGCTAAAAGTAAAAGGGCAAACAGTTTTATTAATTAAAACCATTCGCCCTAAATTTATATTAAATGCGGCTAATCAATTCGGTAATTAGGTGCTTCTTTGGTAATTTGCACATCGTGCACATGGCTTTCGCGCATGCCCGCACTGGTGATTTGCACAAATTCTGCTTTTTCGCGCATTTGCGTAATATCCGCCGCGCCAACGTAGCCCATGGATGCGCGTAAGCCGCCCATTAACTGATGAATTACCGCTAACACGCTGCCTTTATAAGGCACGCGGCCTTCAATGCCTTCTGGCACTAATTTGTCGGCGTTGCCGTTATTGTCTTGAAAGTAGCGGTCACTAGAACCTTTTTGCATGGCGCCAATACTGTCCATGCCGCGGTACGATTTATATGAGCGGCCTTGGAATAA
>JAYWCF010000066.1:0-6658 GCA_043780715.1 Methylotenera sp.
GAAGGCATGGCAATAGCCGCTTATACATTGGGCGCGCGCGTCGGTTACAACTATATTCATGGCGAAATTTGGCAAGATTACGATATTTTTGAAGCGGCGTTGCATGAAGCAAAAGCGGCTGGCTATTTAGGTGAGCACTTATTTGGCAGTAATTTCAGTTTTGATTTGCATGCTGTGCATGGCTATGGCGCTTATATTTGTGGCGAAGAAACGGCATTAATCGAATCGATTGAAGGCAAAAAAGGCCAGCCACGCTTTAAACCGCCATTTCCAGCCAGTTATGGTGTTTTTGGCAAGCCGACAAATGTAAATAATACCGAAAGCTATGCCAGCATTCCATGGATTTTGCAGCATGGCGGCCAAGCATTTGCCGATTTAGGTGTACCTAATTCTGGCGGCACAAAATTATTTTCAGTTTCTGGCCATGTCGAAAAGCCGGGTAACTATGAAGTAAAAATGGGTATTCCTTTTACTGATTTGCTAGAGTTAGCCGGTGGTATTTGGAAAGGCCGTAAACTAAAAGCGGTTATTCCAGGTGGGCCGTCTACGGCTGTCATGACAGCCGAAATGATTCAAAGCGCCACAATGGATTACGATGGTTTAAGCAAGGCGGGTTCTAGCTTGGGTGCTGGTTCAATGATTGTGATGGATGACACCACTTGCATGGTTAAAACGCTAAAACGTTTAAGCTATTTCTTTTATGAAGAAAGTTGTGGTCAGTGCACGCCTTGCCGCGAAGGCACAGGCTGGGTGTATCGCGTCATTAGCCGCATTGTGGATGGCAAAGGCAAAATGGAAGATTTAGACCTGCTAACGGATGTCAGCAATAATATTTCTGGCCGTACCATTTGTGCCTTGGGCGATGCAGCGGCCACGCCTGTATTAAGTTTTATAAAGCATTTCAGACCTGAGTTTGAGTACTATATTCAGCACGGCAAAAGTATGGTTGACGGCAAATGAAAATCTATTTAGTGGGCATATTGCAGCGTTGCGCGATACTCGAAATCCTCATGTACTACATGTACATTCCGGTTTCTGCGTGCCGTGCGCCTTGCACTAAAACCCACTAAAGTAAATTTTAGAGACTGAACGAATGTTAAATATCGAAATAGACGGCAAACCACTACAAGTCGAACACGGCAGTACCATCATTGATGCGGCTGACAAGGTCGGCATTGCAATTCCGCGTTTTTGCTATCACAAAAAACTATCCGTTGCGGCTAATTGCCGTATGTGTTTGGTGCAAGTTGAAAAGTTTAATAAGCCATTGCCAGCATGCGCTACGCCAGTAGCCGATGGCATGAAAATTTTTACCCGCAGTAAATCGGCGGTTGAAGCGCAAAAAAGTGTGATGGAATTT
Source organism: Methylotenera sp. (assembly GCA_043780715.1). Lineage (GTDB taxonomy): Bacteria > Pseudomonadota > Gammaproteobacteria > Burkholderiales > Methylophilaceae > Methylotenera_A. The sequence continues at coordinate 1,361 of JAYWCF010000066.1, forward strand.
TTGCTGATTAATCACCCGCTTGATTGCCCAATCTGCGATCAAGGTGGTGAGTGTGATCTGCAAGATATTGCTGTGGCTTACGGCGCTAGTGGTTCACGTTATACAGAAGAAAAACGTGTCGTTTTGAATAAAAATATTGGCCCGTTAATCAGTACCGATATGACGCGCTGTATTCAATGCACACGCTGTGTACGATTCTTAAAAGAAGTGGGTGGCATGCAAGAGCTTGGTCTTGTGGGCCGTGGCGAGCATGCAGAAATCACCGCTTATGTGGATAAATCGGTTAATTCGGAATTAAGCGGCAATATCATTGATTTGTGCCCAGTGGGCGCATTAACCAATAAGCCATTCCGCTACTCTGCCCGCAGCTGGGAGCTGACACGTCGCCCCAGTATTGCACCGCATGATGGTTTGGGTTCGCATATTGAAGTGCATGTAAAAGATAATAAAGTCATGCGCGTGTTGCCGCGTGAAAAAGAAAGCATTAACGAATGCTGGTTATCCGATCGTGACAGATATTCTTACGTTGGCCTAAATAGCCCAGACCGTTTAAAAGTGCCGATGATTAAGCATAACGGTGCGTGGGTAGAAACCGATTGGAAAACCGCATTAGAATTCGCCGCTGGCCAAATCAAAGATATTACTAATCAACATGGTGCTGATTCTTTAGGTGTGTTGGTTTCACCTAATAGCACAATGGAAGAAGGTTATTTGATCAAGCAGTTAGCCAATGGTTTAGGTTGTGGCAATGTGGATTATCGCTTGCGCCAAACCGATTTTAGATTAGATGGTAAACGGGTTGGCACGCCTTGGATGGGCTGCAATATTCAAGAAATTGAAGAGCTAGACCGTATCTTGATTATCGGCTCTAACTTGCGCAATGAGCATCCATTATTAGCACAACGTTTCCGCAAAGCGGTTGCTAACGGCGCAGAATTATCCATTGTTAGCCCACTAGATAATGACCCATTAATGCACGTAGCGCATAAAGTGATTGTGCGCCCGAATGATATGGTCAACGTATTAGGTCAAATCTTAAAAGCCATGTCTGGCTTGCAACGTTTGTCTTTATGCTTACCGCCATCTCTTAACGAACTGCTAGAAACCATTAAAGTGCGCCCAAATACGCATGCTATGGCAGAAAGCTTGGCCGGTTTGGCCGGTGCAAACGGTACAGTGGATTTGGTCGCGCCAAGAGTCGGCATTTTCTTAGGCAATATGGCCTTAAGTGACCCACGTTTTACTGAAATGTACAGCATGATGGAAGCGATTGGCGGCATTTGTGGCGCCAAAGGTGGCATATTGCCAGCGGCGGCCAATAGTACAGGTATGCACTTAATGGGTGTAATGCCAAACGCCACAGGCATGCATGCGCGCGCCATGTTAGAAGTACCGCGCAAAGCCTATTTATTATTGAATGTTGAGCCAGAATTAGATTGCCAACATGCCGCATTAGCAAAAGCCGCCATGGCGCAAGCCGAATGTGTAGTGGCGTTAACCGCTTTCAAATCAGAAGCATTAGAAAATGCTGATGTGTTGTTACCAATCGCGCCGTTTACCGAAACATCGGGCAGCTTTATGAGCATGGAAGGGCGCGTGCAAAGCTTTGCGGCCGTTGCTAAACCGCTTGGTGAATGCCGTCCTGCTTGGAAAGTATTGCGTGTGTTAGCCAATACGCTAGGTTTAGAAGGTTTTGATTTTGATAGCAGCGAAGCCGTTAAAAACGCCATCTTTAAAGGTGAAAAACCTTCAACCGTGGTGTGGCGTAGCTTAAACAATAACCTAAAAGAATTAGTGGAAATTGAAGTCAATATTAAATCCGCTGGTTTGCAGCGTATTGGCGAAGTACCGCAATATGAATCCGATCCAATCGTTCGTCGCTCAACACCGCTACAAAAAACCAAATACAATATCCGTCCAATGGCACGCATGCGTGCCGAACAAATGGCGCAATTAGGCTTGGTTGCAGGTGATATTGTATTGGCTAGCCAAGACAAAGGCAGCGCCGTTTTACAAGTTAAATTGGATAATCATGTAGCGATGGGTTGTGTGCGCGTTGCCGCATCGCATGAATTAACCAGCGGTTTGGGTGATTTGATGGGCGATATTACGATTGAAAAAACCAGCAAAGAGCTCTACCAGCCTTATGAAACAACCATGATGAAAGTGGTAGCCTAATGGGTTTTCTAGCAAATTTATTTGGTAGCTATTGGGATGCGGTTCATCTAACTGGTTGGACGCTAATCAAAATCGTCGCCATCGTATTGCCGTTGATGATTGCAGTGGCTTACTTAACGTGGGCTGAGCGTAAAGTAATTGGCTATATGCAAGTGCGGGTAGGCCCTAACCGTGTGGGTTATTTTGGCTTACTGCAGCCGTTTGCTGATGCGATTAAGCTTATTTTCAAAGAAATTGTAGTGCCAACTGCTTCAAATAAAGCACTGTTTTTTATTGGTCCAGTTTTAGCCATTGCTCCCGCATTTGCGGCATGGGCAGTAATTCCATTTGATGCTACATTGGTTTTAGCAAACTTGGATGCAGGTCTTTTGTATATTTTAGCCATGACATCGGTGGCTGTTTATGGTGTGATAATTGCCGGTTGGGCGTCTAACTCTAAATATGCCTTCTTAGGCAGCTTGCGTTCTGCGGCTCAAATCGTATCTTATGAAATCGCCATGGGTTTTGCATTGGTGGGCGTATTAATGTGCGCCAACTCTTTAAATCTTGGCAAAATCGTCATGGGTCAAGCTGGCGGTTTCTGGCACTGGTATTTCATTCCGTTATTCCCTTTATTTGTGGTGTATTTTATTAGTGCGGTGGCAGAGACTAATCGCGCACCATTTGACGTAGCTGAAGGCGAATCGGAAATTGTGGCTGGTTTTCATGTGGAATATTCTGGCCCTGGCTTTATGGTGTTTTTCTTAGCGGAATACGCCAATATTTGGCTGGTTTGCGCGCTTGCTGCCACCATGTTCTTAGGCGGATGGTTATCACCATTCCCATTCTTACCTGATAGCATTTTATGGTTTTTGGCTAAAATGTGTTTCTTGGTATTCTTCTTTTTATGGTTTAGGGCCACGTTCCCGCGCTATCGTTACGACCAAATCATGCGTTTGGGCTGGAAAATATTTATTCCAATTACCTTAGTGTGGATTATATTCGTCGGTGCGATGATGCAAACCAACATAGCTTATCTGTTTCATTAGGGCTTACTTGTTAAATTAATATGTTTAATACGATTAAAAATACACTTGGTAGCTTAATGCTATGGGAGCTGCTAAAAGGCATGGCGTTAACGGGCCGTTACTTTTTTGCACGCAAAATTACCATTCAGTACCCTGAAGAGCGCACGCCGCAATCCAATCGTTTTCGCGGTTTGCATGCGCTACGCCGCTATCCAAACGGTGAAGAGCGTTGCATTGCCTGCAAATTGTGCGAAGCGGTTTGCCCAGCCATGGCGATTACCATTGAATCGGAACAGCGCGAAGATAATACGCGCCGCACCACACGTTATGACATTGATTTAACCAAATGTATTTTCTGCGGTTTATGTGAAGAATCATGTCCTGTAGATAGTATTGTTGAAACGCGTATTTTTGATTACCACGGCGAGCAACGTGGTGATTTACTCTACACCAAAGAAATGTTGCTGGCTGTTGGCGATAAGCATGAAAAACAAATCGCGGCAGATCGTCTGCAAGACAAAGCTTTCAGGTAGCCATAATCTTTCAGGCAAACATAATTAAGACTAAAACTGATGATATTTAACGACTTTATTTTTTACGCTTTAGCAGCGATTTTGTTATTTGCGGGTATTCGTGTAATAACCACGCGCAACCCTGTGCACGCCGCCTTGCATTTGGTGCTGGCGTTTTTTACCGCTGCCGGTATTTGGTTATTATTACAGGCAGAATTTTTGGCGATTGCGCTGGTGCTGGTATATGTTGGTGCGGTGATGGTGCTGTTTTTATTCGTGGTAATGATGCTTGATATTAATATCGACAAACTACGCGAAGGTTTTTGGGAGTATTTACCCATGGCTGGTACGATTGGCTTACTGATGGCGGTTGAGATGGTCATGGTGTTAAGTGGTAAATACTTTGCAACTTCACAAGTGGTGAATAAACCAGCCGATTACAGCAATACCGCTGAATTAGGCCGTGTGCTGTATACCGATTATTTGCTGCCGTTTGAGTTGGCCTCTGTGGTGCTTTTAGTGGCGATTATTGCGGCCATTGTTTTAACCTTAAGAGATCGCCAAGACAATAAATCGATGAATCCAGCAGAACAAGTATTGGTTAAAAAACAAGACAGATTGCGTATTGTGAAAATGGATGCAGTAGTTGATGCGCCGCCAGTAGAAGCGCCAGTAGTAGAAAAGGATAAATCATAATGACATCAATTGGTTTATCGCATTATCTTGTTTTAGGCGCGCTACTATTTGCCATTAGCGTAATTGGTATCTTTTTAAATCGCAAAAACGTGATTATTTTACTAATGGCGATTGAGTTAATGTTACTAGCCGTTAACCTTAATTTTATTGCGTTTTCTCACTATTTGAACGATATCGCTGGCCAAGTATTTGTGTTTTTTATACTGACAGTGGCAGCAGCAGAGTCAGCAATCGGATTGGCTATTTTGGTCGTGTTATTCCGTAATTTACGCACCATCAACGTAGACGATTTAGACACATTAACAGGTTAATAAATTTTAAGTTAATACCTTAACAATTAAAAACACACAAAAATGACACTGCCACAAATATCCTTATTAATTGTTTTATTGCCCTTAATCGCTGCGGCGGTTGTAGGCTTGTTTGGCCGCCATTTGCCACGCGCTAGCGCGCATTGGTTAACCATTGCGGGTGTTGGTGCGTCATTTGTGCTGTCCGTAATTGTGTTTAAAGCCACGCTTAATGGCTACACCGCTAACTACAATTTGTATACATGGCTCACATCAGGCGATATTCAATTTAACGTTGGCTTTTGGATTGATAATCTAACCGCCATGATGATGGTTGTTGTTACGTTCGTATCATTAATGGTGCATGTGTACACCATCGGCTATATGCATGAAGACCCAGGCTACAGCCGCTTCTTCAGCTACATTTCCTTATTTACATTCTCTATGCTGATGCTGGTGATGAGCAACAATCTGATGCAGCTGTTTTTTGGCTGGGAAGCAGTGGGCTTGGTTTCGTATCTGCTCATTGGTTTCTGGTACACACGCCCAACCGCCATTTACGCCAACTTAAAAGCTTTCTTAGTTAATCGGGTAGGCGATTTTGGCTTCTTACTT
>JAYWCF010000067.1:0-2340 GCA_043780715.1 Methylotenera sp.
CCTTTTAAATTAGTATCAGCCAAAGTTAGGTCAAATTGACTGTTGACGAGCTCTTTTTTAATATCGGTATGCGCGCCCAAGTTAAACGTGCCTTTAACGCCGCCGTTGGGCAGGCTTGGGTCTCTAATATCTAAATTGCCCACCAATTTGGGAATATCAAATATCAACTCTTGAATATTGCCCTTAAATGGTGATGAGAAGGTGCCAGTAACAGTACGCTTGCCTTGTGCGGCGTTTAAATCGCCAATAATGCCACTACTTTGCAAGGCTTTGGTTGAGCCTTTCATATCGGCCAGCACCATGTTGACTTTAAACACATCGCCCGCTTTTTCTTGGGCAAGGCTCACCGTTACTTTTTTGCTTGATACCTCGTCTTTTTCAATGGTTAAAGCCGGCGCACTTAAATCGATACTTTGTTTTGCGCCACTAAAATTGCCAGAGGCCACCAGTTTTAAGCCATCCACCAAAAATTCTTTTTGTTCAGGCTTGGCATCTACATCGCCGCTAGCGACAATATCCATGCCCGTGCCGCCCAATAAATCGCCCACAATATGGCTATCTAAGCCTTTTACTTTAAAGTGTTTGGTTTTTTGGTCAACCAAAAAATTGCCTTTTAAATTGATATTGGCTGCGGTTTCTGGCTTGTTGGAAGTAAGCGTAAAGTCAGCGTCTAAATCCACAGGCTCGGCCAGCGCGATGTGGCCAGATTTCATATTAAGCTTGGTGATGCTGTATTTTGCATCGGCGGCTTCGTCGGTGTAGATTACCTCGGAATTGGTGATGTTCACGCCTTGAATATCAAATTTGATGTTCGACGATTCTGCTTTGTTCAACAAATCGTCAAAGTTAAATTTGCCATCTTTATTTTTAACCACATTGGCTTTTGCGCCATCTACGTAAACCGTGTCGACGACCAGTTCTTTTTTAAGCAGAGGCATTACAGCAAGCGACACTTTAACGCTGTTTACCGAAGCGAATTCTGTATCAGATTGGTGTTCAGAAAGTGAGAGTTTACCTAAATCGGCGCCGATTTTTGGCCAGTAAGTCAGTTTGATGTCGCCATCAATATGCAGGTTGCGCTCTTTTTTATCTTTAACAAGCTTGATAATCTCGCTTTTGTAATCGTTGGGGTTAAAAGTCGCGGCAAAGTAGCCCGCCACCATCAACACCAAAACGATGATGCCAAAAATGCCATAAAGCGCGTATTTAATGAGTTTGCTCATGATTTCATTCTCGCTAAAAGCTGAATTTTATTTTACACCTGAACCAGTAAAAAGTGGAACGCGTAAAAAATGGGACACAAAGCCAGTTAATTGGTTTACCTATAATAGGCCAGTACAATAAGCCCAAAAATAATGCGATACCACGCAAAGCCAGTAAAGTTGTGCTTTGCAACATAGCGAATAAATAATTTAATCACCAATAAAGCTGAAATAAACGCCGCGATGAAACCTACCGCAAATAAATCGAAATCTTGCCAAGAAAATAATCCGCGGTTAGAGAGCAGCTCAAACGCAGTGGCTGCAAACATAATAGGAATCGCTAAAAAAAATGAGAATTCGGTTGCCGCGCTGCGCGATAAGCCAAACAAAACGCCGCCTAAAATGGTTGCACCAGATCGCGAAACGCCAGGAATAAGCGCGACAGTTTGTGCAAAGCCAATTTTAAGCGCGTGCCTCCAATTCATGTCATTTACCGCGTCAATATTGGCCTGCGGGGCAATACGTTCGATGATTAAAATGGCAATTCCGCCCAAAATTAAGGCGCATGCAACTGCCAGCGGCGAAAATAAATAGTGCATAATTTGGTGATGAAACGTTAAGCCAAGAACGGCTGCGGGCAAAAAAGCCAAACCTAAATTCACAATCAGTTGTTGCGAATATTTTTGGTTTGTCGTCGTCAGCACTTGGCCAATTTTGGCGCGATATTCCCAGCAAACCGCTAAAATCGCGCCAAGCTGAATAGCGATTTCAAAAATTTTACCTTTTTCATCGTTAAAATTCAGCAAATCACCCGCAATAATTAAATGCCCCGTGCTGCTAATCGGCAAAAATTCGGTAACGCCTTCTACCAGCCCTAAAATAAGGCCTTTTAATAATAGTATTAAATCCATTTTGTTATTTTAACAGCATATAAAAAATTAAAGGGAGGCTTACAAACTAAAAGCCTGATTACAAAACAAATAAGGGCACTTGCGCGCCCTTATTTGTTGCCAAAATAAAAGCTTACTTAAACATGCCTAAAACATTCGATAGAATATTGCCGGAATCGGCTTCTACCGCGCCATTTGGCGTCATTTTATCTACCATAGTTGGTAAATGTTCAGCAATTTGAGCGCTT
>JAYWCF010000068.1:0-6618 GCA_043780715.1 Methylotenera sp.
ACATACGGCCCAAAGCGGCCAATATTCGCCACGATTTTTTTATTGGTTTCAGGATGCAAACCTAAATCGCGCGGAAGTGATAACAGCATATTGGCGATATCGATATTCACACTACTAATCGGTATTTCTTTAGGAATACTGACGCGTTTTGGCTTTTTCTTTTCGCCTTCAACCGCTACACCAATCTGCAAATATGGCCCATAAGGTCCGTTCATTAAGAATATTTCTTTGCCAGATTCAGCATCCACGCCAATAGTCACTGGGTCGGCGCCTGCTTGCGCGGTGCCGTTCATGCTGCGTTTGTAATCACATTTTGGCTCATCGTTATAGCCTGTGCAGCCAATAAATGTGCCAAAACGGCTGAGTTGTTTTTGCAGCGGCTTGCCACATTTTGGGCAAGCTTCATCAATTAATTCATTACCTGGCCTGTCCACATCGGCCTTGCTGATAATTTGCGCATTAAATCCTTGCCAAAATTCATCCATCAGCGGCACCCACTCACGTGAGCCATCGGCAACGTTATCCAGCGCATTTTCTAAGTTGGCGGTAAAGTCGTAATCCACATATTTAGTGAAGTGCTCTGTTAAAAACTTAACTACCACACGGCCAACATCGGTTGGCGTAAAGCGTTTTTTATCTAAAATCACATATTCGCGATCTTGCAGGGTGCTGATAATACTGGCGTAAGTAGAAGGGCGGCCAATGCCGTATTCTTCTAAAATTTTCACTAAACTGGCTTCACCGTATCTTGGCGGCGGTTCGGTAAAGTGTTGATCGCCATAGATTTTTTCTACGTTTAACACTTCGCCTGCTTCAAGGTGAGGCAATTTGCTTTCGCCTTCTTCCTCTTCATCATCGCGGCCTTCCATGTACACCGCAATAAAGCCTGGGAACACCAATGTTTGACCTGTTGCGCGGAATAGATTGGCTTCACTGCCCACACTTAAATCCACACTTACCGCATCAAATTTGGCAGGTGACATTTGGCAAGCCAGCGTGCGCTTCCAAATCATTTCATATAATTTAAATTGTTCATCATTCAGATATTTGCGCATAGCGGTTGGGCTACGCGCAATATCGGTTGGGCGAATCGCCTCATGCGCTTCTTGCGCATTTTTGGCTTTGGTTTTGTACATAATCGGCGATTTTGGCAAATAATCGGCGTCAAAATTCTTTTTAACGTAATCGCGAATACTCATCACCGCTTCAGTTGCCAAGCTAAACGAATCGGTACGCATATAGGTAATCAAACCAGTGGTACCGCTGCCAATATCCACACCTTCATATAGCTGCTGTGCCACGCGCATGGCGCGGCTAGTCGTAAAACCAAGCTTACGCACCGCCTCTTGTTGTAAGGTTGATGTGGTAAATGGCGCGGCAGGGCTGCGGCTGCGTTGTTTTTTCTCAACGCGCGAAACAGTGGTTTTGCCAGCACTTGCCAGCAATAATTTGCCGACAATATCGGCTTGTTGGTCATGATTAATAACCGTGAATTGTTCTACTTTTTCGCCATTTAATTGAATCAACTTGGCATTAAAGCTGTGCGCATGTTTTAGCGCATCTAGGTGAATCGACCAATATTCTTGAGATTTAAACGCTTCAATTTCTAATTCGCGCTCTACAATTAAACGCAGCGCAGGGCTTTGCACACGGCCTGCGGATAAGCCTCTGCGGATTTTTTTCCATAATAATGGTGATACATTAAAGCCAACCAAATAATCCAGCGCACGCCTTGCCTGCTGCGCGTTAACCAAGTTCATGGCAATATCGCGCGGATTATCGATAGCGTGTTTTACCGCCGTTTGCGTAATTTCGTTAAATTCGACGCGTTTTAATAGCTTGTTTTTGAGTAATTTTTTCTCTGCCAAAATTTCGGCAATATGCCACGAAATCGCTTCACCTTCGCGGTCCGGATCGGTTGCCAGATAAATGCTATCAGCACTTTTAACCGCACGCGTTATCGCGTCCATGTGTTTAGCATTGCGCTCAATAATGTCGTATTTCATGGCGAAATTATTAGCTGGGTCAACCGCGCCATTTTTAGGAATTAAGTCGCGAATATGGCCGTAAGAAGCCAACACCTCAAAATCGTTACCAAGGTATTTTTTAAGCGTTTTTGCTTTAGAAGGTGATTCTACAATGAGTAGTTTGGACATTAATGCCTATGGTTTAAGGGCTAATTGGTATAATTGCTTGATGATAGCAAGCTAAATGGCTACTAGACAATAAGTCAATGAAAAAAAGCAATCATTTTGATGATAATCGCGATTATTTGTTTCTGGCGAACTCAATTCGCGTGCCATCGTTACTGCTGATGCTTAAAGCGGCGCCTTCATTGGCTATATCGCCAAACAATGGATCTTCATCTTCTGACTTTGCCTGCGTTAAGCTTTTAAAGTCATATAAATTCACATCCGCAAGATGCGATGGTTCAACATTACCAATGGCGCGGAAAATATTATTAACGCGGCCTGGCTGCTCACGCTCCCACGTTTGCAACATATCTTTCACCTTTTGGCGCTGTAGATTTTCTTGGCTGCCGCATAAATCGCACGGAATAATCGGAAACTCCATTTGCCGCGCATAGCTGGCGATATCTTTCTCAGCACAATAAGCCAATGGTCGAATCACCACATTTTGCTTATCGTTAGTGGCTAGTTTTGGTGGCATGGCTTTAAGCTTTGCGCCAAAGAACATATTTAAAAACAGCGTTTCTACAATGTCATCGCGGTGATGGCCAAGCGCGATTTTATTAGCGCCCAGCTCTTTGGCGGTGGTGTAAATAATGCCGCGACGCAAGCGGCTACACAAACTGCAAGTGGTTTTGCCTTCTGGAATTTTCTCTTTTACTACCGAATAAGTATCCGCTTCCACAATGCGGTAATCCACGCCTAAATTTTTAAAATATTCAGGCAAAACATGCGCCGGAAAGTTAGGCTGTTTTTGGTCTAAATTCATGGCGATTAGCTTAAAGTCAATCGGCGCGCGCTCTTGGAGCGCCAGCAACATCATCAACATGGTGTAGCTGTCTTTACCGCCGCTCATGCACACCAACACAGTGTCGCCATCCTCAATCATGTTGTAATCGCCAATGGCCTTGCCTGTGGACGAGATAAGGCTGTTGCGCAACTTAATAAAGTTGTTGGAATGGTTGTCTGGTAGGTGCTTAATCATGCGCGTTTATCATCATTTGCTAGTAATTAAGATTATAACTGAAGGCGTGCATTAAGTTTTTTTCAAATTTTGCAAGCAAAAATATTATACTGATGTATTAAAATAATAGTTTTTTACAGCTCCTCTGCATTAATTAACTTAAATTTTTAATACAGTTTGCTGGATTGGGCTAATTTTAGTCGCGCTAAAAATGGCTGGATTTAAGGTTAAATTACAGGCAGATTTAGGTGTGGATTGCATTATTGATTAACGTTTTGATTCAACAATACCTATTGAAGAGAATGCGTCATGATTGTTTCAGTTAATTGGAAATCCTATTTTGTTTTTGGCATCTTTGCGGTGTTAAGCTTACCTGTGGCGGCAAAATTTGGCGTGCGCGAAATCTGGTGCTTTTCAGTATTCTTTTATGGATTGCTTGGCGTTTTCTGCGGCATTAAGTTAAATAAGCCAGCCATGCGCAGCCCTTGGGTTTATTTAATACTGGCGCTAACGCTACAATTTATAGGTTCTTTAATTGAAGCCAATACTGATGCCAGCGGTAGGTTTGGGGAAGGGTTATCGCCGGCCGATTTTTTTCTGCTATTTGGCCATCTGTTAATGTTGGTTTCTTTATGGCAATTTGCCAGCAGTATGCATTTGGCTTTCCCAAAACACGGCTTTTTTCAAGGATGGATTATGGCCACCAGCTTAATATTGGTTGGTTGGCAGTTTCTTTTTCTTCCCACTATTATTCAATATGGCTTTTCTGTGCATCTGCCGCAAGCATTTAGGATGATTTATCCAACCATGTCTTATTTAGAGGTGGGTATGCTGCTTTGGATATGGTTTAGTAGCGAAGCCAATCAATCTAAAGCCTTTATCTTGCTGGCGATGGCGACCATTTTTTTTGCAGCTGGCGAATCGATGTTTCATGGCACTAGTTATAGTTTAGATGTGCCAAATAACGTTAATTTAATGTTATGGCTGCTGGCATATATTCATTATGGCGCGCTGGCATTGTGCCCAGATATGGTCAAATTAGGAACGCCAAGGATAAGTGAAGAAAGCAGCCACGTTAGAAACGTGCTAACGCTTTTATTGCCAATTGTGTTGCTTATTCCGGTGACATTATTGTTTATCTATTTTAAAGAATTGCACCCAGCCACCATTGGTATTTTAGTTGGTTTCTTTCTGATTATTGTTATCGGTTGGTATCAGCTTAGAGCCTCTATCAAAAATATCATGCATTTCACACACTTATTAGAAATACAAAATAGAACCGATTATTTAACCGGCATACCAAATCGTAACCATATTGAGCATGTGGCAGGTACCAATGTGGATACCATTAGTAAGCAATATGGACGTGGTTACAATGGTTTGTTGTCAATTGATATTGATGGATTTAAAGCCATTAATAATACCTTTGGCTTTAGGGTGGGGGATGCGATTCTTAAATCTATTGCGGTCAGTTTGTATACCGAAAGTCTTAAAAAAGGTTATCACTTTGCCCGAGTAGATGGCGATGAATTTACGCTATTAATGAGCAATATTAAAAATAGGCAAGATATTGAAACGCAAGCTTGGCAGATTCATGATTTGTTAAATGATCCTTTTGACATTAACGGCATCAAGATAAAAGCCACTTGCAGTATTGGCGTATCGATTAATGCCGCTCAAGAAAAAGTGAGCTACATGACAATGCTAAAAGAAAGTGAGCGCTCATTAGTCAGCACCAAGCGCAATCAATCTCAGGTAGAAGTTTATGATAAATATAAAGATATTGAAGAAGACAAAAGTTGGGTTTTAGTCGATTTTCGTACTGCAATCGCCCAGCATCAGTTGCTGGTTTATTACCAGCCTAAGGTCAATGTGCAAACTCAAAAAGTGATGGGTGTAGAGGCGCTGATTCGCTGGCAACACCCTGAGCGTGGACTGTTGACGCCAGATGAATTTTTGCCACAAATTGAATCCACCGATTTAATTCACAGCCTGTTTACCCTAGTGCTTAATGACACAACCCAGCAATGGCACGCATGGAGCAAGCAAGGTTTTATGATTAGCATTGCATTAAATGTGACCGCCAGAGATTTAATGAACTTTGATTTAGCCAATGAAATTAAAGACGCGCTGGTGCAAAACAACATGCCAGCCAGCTATTTAGAGATTGAAATTACCGAATCCAGCGCGCTTTCTGACCCTGCGCGCGTTAAAGCCGTGCTAGAAGGTTTGATGGAATTGGGCGTTAAAATCAGCATTGATGATTACGGCACAGGCTACAGCTCGCTGCTGTATTTGCAGCAATTGCCGCTGCATTATCTTAAAATTGATCAGCAATTTATAAGAGAAATGCTCAACGATAAGTTTAGCGAAACCATTGTGCGCTCTACGCTAGAGCTGGCTAAAAACTTGAATATTGATGTGATTGCTGAAGGCGTTGAAAACACAAAAGTCTATCAAAAGCTCAAAAAACTAGGTTGCTATGCGGCGCAAGGTTATTTATTTTCTAAGCCAGTTGCCGCTAAGCATATTGTTGACCTAATTAAAGGCATTGAATCGGCCGATTTTCTTTCTCAAAGCTAATTTACTTAAGCTCGCTATAAATTTAAGCTACGGCCACCATCCACCGCCAACACATGGCCTGTAATAAACGGCGCATCAGCCACCAAGAATTTAACCGCTTTGGCAATGTCTTTTGGCTCACCAATTTTTTTAAGCAATGTTTGTGAAATCACCCGTTGCCGATAAACCTCATCAAATTGGGGATTGTTTTCTGGCCATTGCACAGGGCCGGGTGCAACCGCATTGACGCGTACTTCTGGGCTTAATTCATGCGCCAGCGATTTGGTTAACGTCACTAAACCTGCCTTTGCCACGCTATAAACCACATAGCCTTTTTTGGGCCGTTCAATATGCATATCGGTAATATTCACAATACAGCCGTGGTTTTTACGCAATTCTGCCGCCGCCGCTTGCGCTAAAAACATCGGCGCTTTTAAATTGCTACCCATCAAATCTTGCCAATTATCTTCTGTAATCGCGCCAATTTCGGTGGCGTAATAGCTAGATGCGTTATTAATCAACACATCTAATTTGCCAAAATGCTTCACCGTTTCTTGTATTAAGCTGGGCAAAACCGCCATATTAAGCAAATCGCCCTGAATAATCGCCACCGAATTCGCACGTTGCAAATTTAATTCGGCCTGCAAAGCGCGCGCCTCAGTTGTGCTGGTTTTGTAGTGAATCATTATTTGCGCGCCGCAAGCGTGTAATTCGCGGCAAATAGCCGCGCCCACTCGTTTTGCACCACCCGTAATTAACACCACTTTTTGATTTAACACTTCCTGATTCAAGACTTTATTATTCACAGATTCGCTCAAGATTCACTCACTTTAGTATTCAAATATTATAATGGCTTATGGCCTCAACATTACATCTAAATCTACCCATTCCTGACCAAGCGGC
>JAYWCF010000069.1:0-39803 GCA_043780715.1 Methylotenera sp.
CACCTTTGCTGCTTGCCGCTTGTAAATAGCGCTCAATTTCTTTATGTGGCACAGCGCCTGGTACTCGTTTTCCGTCTGAAAAAATCAGTGCTGGTGTGCCGGTGATGCCAAATTTACGTGCTAATTCGCCCACTTTCTCTAATGGCACTTCACATTTGCCTGTGCTTGTAGGTAATTGATCTTTTAAAATCCAATCTGTCCACGCTTTTTCACGGTTTGTTGAGCACCAAATACTTCTGGATTTATTAGCGGCATCGGGGTGCAATTGATTGATTGGGTATAAAAACGTATAAATAGTAACGTCAGTTATATTGCTGAGCTCCTTGCGCTCTAATTGCTTGCAATAGGGGCAATCCACATCTGAAAACACCACCAGCTTACGGCTACCATTGCCTTTAACAACCTTAATCGCCTGATCTAATGGCAGGCTATTAAAGTCAATTTTGGTCAACTCTTCTAAACGCTCACCTGTCACGTCTTTCTTCGATTTCGGATCAACCAATCGGCCTTCCGCAATGATAAAACTAAGCTTTTCATCTGTATAAATAATTTGTCCGCCCATAAATACTTCATATAGGCCAGCGTATGGCGTTTTAACAACACTATCCACTTTAAATTTTGGATATGCAGCCTCAATAGCCTTTTTAAGGCTCGCTTCGTCTGCCATTGAAAAGTGACTTACAGCCAACATTGATAACAATAACAATGATTTAAGTGGCTTCATTTTTAACTTCATATGTACTTTCAAATAGTATAAATTGGTAAAACGGTATTAATGTACGGCTTGTTTAATCAGTAATTTCTTAAGGCTAGCTTGCCGCGCAATGACTTTTAAACCCCAATTGCTTAATTTTTTTAGTAGCGTTTGTTCTGTTGCAAATAAATAATCCAAGCCGCTTGTTAAGCTATTCATGCTCATTACATCAGCTTTTCTAGCGCGCTCATATTGACGCAAAAATGCGCGCTCACCCATATCTTGCATTGGATGTAGCTTAGTCGTTAATTGTGCCAATTGCATTACATCTCTAAAACCTAAATTAACACCTTGGCCAGCCATAGGGTGCACTTGATGCGCCGCATCGCCCACTAAAACAACGCGCTCAGCAATTAATTGCGATGCGGTTTGTTGATTAAGTGCCGCACTTTTCACCTGTCCAATTAGTGTTAGTTTACCCATCAACCCTTGCGATTGCGCTTGCACTTGCTCACACAGTTGCTCACTTGTTAATGCTAACAGTTGAGCGGCTTTTTCGGTTGACACTGACCACACCATGGATACATGGCGATTAGGTAAAGGTAACAGCGCCAAAATATCATGCACGCCAAACCATTGTTTTGCCTCATTATTATGCGGATATTCGGCCATTAAATTAGCCACAACCGCCACTTGATGATAATTTTTTACATTTACTGCAATATTCGCTTGCTGCCTCACCCATGATTGCAAACCGTCCGCCGCTACAATTAGCTTGGCGTTAATTTGCATGGCAGGCTCTGTATGCAAAACTACTGCATTTGCCGACTGTTCAATTTTTGTGCCGCGCGCGTCAGTCACTACCGTCATATCCAGCGTTTGCAATTTTTGCCACAGCGCCGTCATTAATTGCTGATTTTCAATAATTAAGCCCAACTTAGCCACATTAGCATCGGCTGCGTTTAAAACCAAATCGGTTTCCGCACCCCAAATATGCATCGTATCTATCGGATTAACCCGATTTTCATTTACATAATGCCATACGCCAATGTCTTTAAACCAAGCCTCTGTGGCTGGAGTTAAGGCGTATACGCGCTCATCCCAACTATCAATGTTTAAATTTAAGCTTAAATCTGGCATCGATTTATCAGACACCAGCACCACTTTTTTATGCTGCAAACTTAAGGCAATTGCCGCTGCAAGGCCCACCAAGCCAGCGCCAACAACAATCACATCACAATCTATTTTATTTTCCATAGCTCATTTTGCCGACTAGAAATTCGCGTGCAGGTTTTAACATGGATAGCGCACCAAGCCCAAAACCACGCGCGCCAGAAACGCCAATCAAATCATTGGAAAATATTTCCAGTAAACCATCGGTAAATTTAAGGCTGCCACGCGCATCACGCGCACGCTGATTTTGATATTCTTGCAACATCGATTCACTGCCACATTGGTTTTTTGGCGCAGAAGTTAATAATTTCGCAAATACTTCGGCATCGCGCAAGCCTACATTAAAGCCTTGCCCCGCCACTGGGTGCATGGTTTGTGCGGCGTTACCAATAATCGCCACATGAGGTATAACGCCCGATTTTAAGGTGCTTAATTTAAGCGGAAATCGGTTGCGTTTTTCAATGGATAAAAATTGACCAACGCGATCGCCAAACGCTGTATGTAAAGCCTTTAAAAAAGCATCGTCATCTAAGGCCATCAAGTCATCAATTTTGGCTTTTTCGCCAGTCCACACTAAAGAAAACTCATGCGAATCGGCACTCTGGCCATTGGGCAATAAGGCCATAGGGCCTGTTGGCGTAAAACGCTCATACGCCACATTGGCATGCGGAAGCTCAGTTTTCACTTTGCTCACCAGTGCATCATGGCCGTAATCTTTTGTTTCGCGCTCAATATTCGGAACATTTTCCAAGCTACGGCCACCATCGGCAATTACCGCTAAGGGGCTGCTAATACTAACTTCAATATCGGCTTGCTTAAAGAAAACTTCTGCCGCCGTGGCCTGGTTGCGCACTTCAGTGGCATGCGCCTCATAAAGCACATGATTCAAATCTAGCGCCGCATCAAGCGCTTTGGTTAAAGCGCCGTATGGCATCACATAGCCCAATGCAGGCAATTGATGTTCGGCTGCCTCTAATTTAGTACGGCCAAAACCACCGCGTTGAGAGATATGAATGGTTTTAATCGCTGTGGCTTGCGCTTCAATTTCAGACCAAATATTAAGTTTTTCTAAAATCACACGACTGCCATGCGATAGCGCCAGCGCGCGCGTATCGCTATGCGAAGCGCCTTTTGCGCGCGCTTCTAGCAGTGTAAATGCCACGCCTTTTTGCTGCAGGCTAAGTGCTAAAACAGCACCAACAGGCCCACCGCCAACGATAATAATAGAATCTGCTTGTTTCATCATTTTAATAATTTTTGCATTAGTGCTGCATTAATTGCTCAATATCAGCGATTGTTTTCACCGCATTTTTGGTCAGCACTTCATTGTTCGTTGCGGTAATCAGCACATCATCTTCAATGCGAATACCAATATTCCAAAAGTGCTCAGGCACACTTTCGGCTGGGCGCACATAACAACCAGGCTCAACCGTTAAGGTATTGCCCGCCTCTAATATGGCCCAATTGCCAGTTTTATCTTTATAATCGCCTGCATCATGCACATCTAAACCCAGCCAGTGGCCAGTGCGGTGCATGTAAAATTGGCGATAGCTGGCATTTTCCAGCACCTCTTCAACGCTACCTTTGCACAATTTAAAATCAATAAAGCCTTGTACTAAAATAGTTAAAGCCGCTTCATGCGGCGCATTCCAATGATTACCCGGTTTAGCGGCATCAATCGCCGCCAATTGTGACTGCAAAACAACATCATATAAATCGCGCTGGGCTGGGCTAAATTTGCCATTTACAGGGAAGGTGCGCGTAATATCGCTGGCATAGCCATCCAACTCGCAACCCGCGTCAATCAACAATAAGTCACCATCATTTAAGCGGCAATTATTGGCATTGTAATGCAGCGTGCAAGCATTGGCGCCGCCTGCCACAATGCTGGTGTAGGCAGGCGCTTGTGCGCCGTTACGATAAAATTCGTGCAAAAATTCGGCTTCTATTTGGTATTCTTTTTGATTTGGTTGCGTCATTTGCATGGCGCGATTATGTGCTGCCGCCGCAATATTGGCGCTGCGACGCATTAAATCGATTTCAAATGGTGTTTTAATCAAACGTTGTTTATCCACTAATTGGCGCACGTCCATAATCGCTTCTG
Organism: Methylotenera sp.; assembly: GCA_043780715.1. GTDB lineage: Bacteria > Pseudomonadota > Gammaproteobacteria > Burkholderiales > Methylophilaceae > Methylotenera_A. Next base: position 3,972 of record JAYWCF010000069.1, read on the forward strand.
GCGCCGAAACGCCTGTGCGCGCCAAATCTTTCACTTTGTTAAGCCAATCAGTTATGCGTTTATCCCATGTCGCATCAAAACCCAAGCTGTAAAATAATTGGGTTTGATTAGCCATTAAGCTTGGCATTATGGCATCTAGCTCATGAATGCTGTGTGTTTCATCAAAGCCAAATTGCTGTTTGGCCGCCGCAGGGCCAAAGCGAAAGCCATCCCAAATTTCGCGCTCCATATCTTTATCGCGGCAAAATAAAATGCTTTTGGGCGGCTGACTTTTTGCTGCATTACCCCCTATTAAAACCAGCACGCTTTCTGGCTCGGTAAAACCCGTTAAATAATAAAAATAGCTATCAAAACGGTATGGGTAGTGACTATCCCGATTGCGTACCACTTCTGGTGCGGTAGGGATAATGGCTATACCGTTACCCATTTTGCTTAAAAGCTGGCTGCGGCGTTGCTGAAATTCGGTTGTATTAAACATAAGATAGTTTTATAAAATTCAAATGGTTTAAAGCATCAATTTATTCAGAGCCTGTAATCGCTCAGGCGTTCCAATATCGTGCCACACGCCTTGATAATATTGCGCACTGGCTTTATTTTCGGCAATGGCTTGACGTAATAATGGCGCTAATTTGGCAGCATCGCCACGTTTAATTGATGCAAATAAATTGGGGTGATACACGCCTACGCCAGAAAAGGTATGCATGGGCTCGCCTTGATTTATTAATAAGCCGTTATCAATCGAAAAATCGCCCTGACTGTGTTGTGGCGGATTATCGACCAGCACTAGATTAGCTAAAATTTGTGCGATTTCACCCTCTCCCCCACCCTCTCCCTTTAAGGGCGAGGGAGTTAGGGTTGCGAAGTCAAAATCAGTATAAATATCACCATTCACCACTAAAAACGGTTCGTTTTCACTGCCATTTTGCGTTAACAAGGGCAGCGCATTGGCAATGCCGCCTGCTGTTTCTAAAGCTTTTTCTTCTGGGCTGTAGCTAATCTGCAAACCCCATTGGCTGCCATCGCCAAGCGCGGCTTCTATTTGGCTGCCTAAATGCGCGTGATTAATCACTATTTCTTTAAAGCCTGCTTTGGCTAAATTCTCTAAATGCCAAACGATTAAGGCTTTGCCGCCCACTTTTAATAAGGGCTTTGGCGTATGGTCGGTAAGCGGGCGCATGCGCTCACCGCGGCCTGCGGCTAAAATCATTGCCTTCATAAGGTTAATTCCATTGAAATGGCTTTCTTTAAAACAACTGGTATTAAAAGGTAAAGCCTTCTTGCGGCTTAACGTTTTCTAGCTGATTTAACAACCTTAACATTGGGCGCAATTCCACATAACGTTCACAGGCTTTGCGCAAATAATGCATCACTAATGGCATGTCTTTTAAATAGCCGTCTTTGCCATCGCGGTGATAAAGCCGCGCAAAAATACCCAACACTTTAATATGGCGTTGCGCGCCCATCCATTCAAAATCGCGGTAAAACTCACTAAAATCGGCTGGCACTGGCAAGCCCGCTTTTTTGGCGGGCTGCCAATAACGCACCGCCCAATCAATAATTTGCTCTTCATCCCACTCTATATAAGCATCTTTTAATAGTGATACTAAATCGTAGGTAATAGCGCCGTGCACTGCATCTTGAAAATCCAACACGCCAGGATTTTGCTCTGCCGTCACCATTAAATTACGTGAATGATAATCACGGTGCACCGTTACTTGGCCCTGTGCCAAAATATTTTCAATCAACACACAAAACGTATTTTGTAGCACCGCCTCTTGTTCTGCACTTAAAGTAATGCCCAAATGTTTGTTGATATACCAATCAGGGAAAAGCTGCATTTCACGCAACAACAAAGCGGCATCGTAATTGGGCAAGGTGTCGGCTTGGCTAGCCAACTGCATTTTAATCAGCGCATCGGTGGCGTCTGAATAGAATTTTTTGGCATTTTCATTATTGAGTACACTTAAATAAGTGTCATCGCCCAAATCACTAATCAGCAAAAAGCCTTGGCTGATATCTTGCGCGATTATCTTGGGCACATTTAAGCCAGCGTCTATTAATAATTGCGCCACTTTAACAAATGGCGTGCAATCTTCTTGTGGCGGCGGCGCATCCATGGCAATTAAGGTGTTGCTTTGCGGATAGGTATCAGCCAAATGCACCCTAAAATAGCGTCTAAAGCTTGCATCGGCCGAGGCTACGGTTAAGGTAAATGGCTGCCTTAATGTCGCATCCAACCAATGTGTTAATTCTGATAATCTATCCACAGCAAACCTTTTAAATATTTTTTAATATTGATTTATTCAATACAAGCAAATCAATTGCCTTAAATTAGCAATTTAAAAACTCGCAACTCAAATACAGTTATATACGATTTTATCATTCATCTGTAAAATAGACAGTCTAGGTTTTGTGTAAACAAAAATCATTTATTAACCAGCGCCCGTTAATTCGGTGCTTTAATGCCGATTGCGCTCAAAAGAAAACGCCATTGCACAACACTTTTATAAATATTTTTCGCGGCATGATTGATTTTGCCCAGCACTACTGCGCGTTAATCGCCACTGTTTTGCTGTCTGGCTTTAGCATGATGGCGGCTGCCGAATCTGTTACAACCGATGCTATACAAACACCAGAAACCACTCAGCCTTTAGCCGAAACTAGCGCCCAGCCAGGTACTATTGAAATTGAAGGCGACAAAATGGATTTGTACCTTGACCGCGAAATGCGCGCCAGTGGTAACGCTTCTATCACTAAGGGCAATCAAAAAATATACGGTGACAGCATACAATACAATGTGCAAGATGATGAGTTGAAAGTGGATGGTAATGCGCGTATAGATTTAGGTGACGGGCAAATAACTGGGCCGTCGCTTAAGATGCGCTTATCAGATAGCATTGGTGAAATGCAGGATGCATCAATTACATTGAATAAAACCTTCAGCAATTCCGTCTCACCAGTGAGCCCCAAAGCTGGCGAAAACGCGTACACGCAATCTAAATTATTGAATACACAGACCAGCTTAACAGACGATCCAAAGTTGTATCAAGACAACTACCGCGAACCTGCAACGCCAATTGGTCAATCAATAAACCCAAAATTAAACTCATCGCGCGGCGATGCCAAAGCGATATTTTTTGAAGGCGAAGATAAAAAACGTTTAAAAAATGCGCGCTACACCACTTGCGAACCCGGCGTGGATGATTGGTACATTAAAGCGCGCGAAATCGTTCTAGATGATTACACGCAATCGGGCACTGCTACCAATGCGCATGTTGAGTTTAAGGGTGTACCACTTTTGTACATGCCATACATGAGTTTTTCATTTAGCAATGAACGCAAATCGGGCCTATTAGCACCTACGGTAGGCACAACCAGCAGAAGCGGTTTTGAAACGCTAGTGCCTTATTATATTAATATCGCCCCCAATATTGATGCCACAGTAGGTGCGCGCTACTTAAGCAAACGTGGCACGCAGTTTCAAGGTGAACTAAGATATTTAAACGAAAGTTTCTCTGGGCTGGATAGCGTGGAGTATCTGGACAACGACAATATGACTGGGCAACAACGCTATTATGCAAACCTTACCCATGGCCATCAATTAGGTAATGGCTGGTCTGCGGGCTACCATTTTGAAAAAGTATCTGATAATCAATATTTCTCAGAAACTTCTACCCGTATTGTAAGCACTAGTCAGGTAAATTTGCTGCAAGAGGGCAGAGTGGATTATGTAGGCGATGTGTGGCGCTTTAATGGGCTGGTCCAACGCTATCAAAATTTAGACCAAATAAATTATGCTTATCAACGTTTACCGCAATTAACATTAACCGCTGATAAAGAATGGGGTGCGTTTAATACCAATTTTTACAGCCAATGGGTACATTTTTCCCGCAATAGCGATGCGCCAGTAGCACCAACGGGTAGCCGCTTAACCGTATATCCTTCTATTAGCATGCCATTCACACAACCTTATGGATTTATAACGCCAAAAATTGGTGTGCATGCCAGTTACTATAACTTAAACGATAATAACTATATGGTAAATGGTAGCGCTGTTAGTAATAATTCCGCCACACGTACTTTGCCTGTTTTTAGCTTGGACAGTGGCTTATATTTTGAGCGGGATGTAAAAATTGTTAAAAATAGCTACACACAGACCATAGAGCCCCGCCTATTTTATGTGTACATACCTGATAAAAAACAAGATTTATTGCCGGTATTTGACTCGGCATTAGCTGATTTAAATTTGACCAGTTTATTTACCGAAAATCAATTTACCGGTAACGATAGAGTGAACAATGCCAACCAGCTTAGTTTAGCAATGACCTCACGCATGATTGACAAAAACACTGGCGTTGAGCGACTTTCAGCAACAGTGGGTCAACGCTATTATTTTGCCGATCAAAATGTAACTTTACCAGGCGCCATAAAATCGCAACGTAACTCTTCAGATATTATTGCTGCCGTCACAGCCAGACTTTCGAACAAATGGAATTTAGACGCTTTTTGGCAATACAACACAGACGATGCGAGCATCGTGCGCTCCAATGTGCTGGCCAGATACAATCCAGAGCCCGGCAAATTAATGAATGTAGGCTATCGGTATACCCAACAATTCTTAGAGCAATTCAACATTTCAGGCCAATGGCCAATTAGCCGCGGCTGGTATGGTATTGGTCGATTAAACTACTCAATTCGCGATAAGACATTGATTGAAAGCTTAGCTGGTCTGGAATACGATGCAGGATGTTGGCAAATTCGTACAGTGTTCCAACGTGTACAAACAGCAACAGCCAATGCCAACTATGGTTTTTTCTTACAGCTTGAACTAGGTGGCTTAGCTTCAATCGGCTCAAATCCGCTCAACTTATTACGCCGCGATATACCAGGTTATTTAAGTTCTAGTGAGATTCCAAACATTTATAGGCAGCAAAATTACAACCAATGAAATTAACCCATATGATTCAATTTTTTAAACTTTTAACGTTAAGCCTGCTGTTGGCATCCAACACGTTAATGGCGGCAACCAGTAAAGATAGCGCTGTCAAGATGGATCGCATTATTGCGGTAGTCGATCAAAGTGTGATTACTGAGCAAGAATTAGCCGACAGAATTAACACCGTTACTGCCCAGCTAGAAAAACAAGGCTCAACGCTACCACCCGCCGATGTGCTACAAAAACAGATTTTAGAGCGCTTAATTGTGGATAGCCTGCAATTACAACTGGCTAACCAAACCGGCATTAAGGTAGATGACACGCAGCTGGATAAAACTATAGAGCGTATCGCCACCCAAAATAAATTAACGGTAGAAGAGTTTAAAAAAGCCTTAGAAGCAGACGGCTTGACCATGCGTAAATTTCGCGAAGATATCCGCAGTGAAATTACCATTGCGCGCTTACGCGAGCGCGATGTAGACAATAAAATTACCGTTTCAGATGGCGAAATTGACAACTATTTAACCACTCAGGCTAATCGTGGTGAAGTGCAAGATGAGTTTGAAATTTCGCATATTCTTGTGCGCTCACCCGAAGATAGCTCGCCAGAAGACTTAGAAAAAGTGCGCAGCAAAACCGAAAAAGCATTAAAAGAACTGGCTAGCGGCAAAGACTTTGCGCAAGTATCAGCCAGCTTTTCAGATGCGCCAAACGCTTTAGAAGGCGGCAAATTAGGCTGGAAAAATAGTACGCAAATGCCTGCCTTATTTTTAGAGGCCGTTAAATCCATGCAAGTGGGTGAAGTATCACAACCCTTGCGCAGCCCAAACGGTTTTCACATTTTAAAACTCACTAATCGCCGCGGCGGCGCTTCAAGCTTGATGATAGACCAAACGCATGCGCGCCATATTTTGATTAAATTAAGCGAAGTGGTGTCTGAAAAAGATGGCAAACAAAAGATGGATACCATTAAAGAACGTTTGGATAATGGTGTGAAGTTTGAAGAAATGGCACGCCAATATTCAGAAGATGGCAGCGCCAGCAATGGTGGCGATTTGGGTTGGGTAAACCCTGGCGACACAGTGCCAGCTTTTGAAAAAGCCATGAACGATTTAGGCCCGGGTGAAATTAGTGAACCAGTGCGCTCGCCATTCGGCTGGCATATTATTCAAGTATTAGAACGCCGCAAACAAGACATGAGTAAAGAAGCGGCACGATTAAAAGCGCGTCAAGAAATCCGCGCCCGCAAATCCGATGAAGCGTATCAAGATTGGGTGCGCGAATTGCGCGACCGCGCTTTTGTTGAGATGCGTTTAGAAGATAAGTTTTAAATTCTATTGGAAATTAATTAGGCCTTTCGCAATGGTAATTGGCGTCTTTAAAAGTTCAAGTTACTAAGTCAGGCAAGGCGTGAGCAAAAAATTTCGACGCCGCATATAGTGAATATGTAAGGAGTAATTTTTTGTGAGCAACGCCGCATGACGACGGAAATTGAATTTTTAGAGATGCCCATTCCTAGAATTGCAATCACTTCAGGCGAACCAGCAGGCATTGGGCCTGATATTTGCGTGCTGTTATCGCAATTAGAAATTGCCGCCGATATCACCATAATTGGCGATGGTGAACTATTAAAAAATCGTGCGAATCAACTTAATATGGCGTTGGATATTGTGCCTTATGAAATGTCGCAAGAGATTCAGCCGCACATTAAAAACCAGCTTAAAGTGCTGCATATTCCAACTAACGCCCCTGTTACAGCCGGCACGCTAAACCCTGCCAATAGCAGCTATGTGTTAAATACACTCACTTGCGCGATAGATGGCGCGCTTAGTCATGCGTTCGATGCAGTTGTAACGGCGCCTGTGCACAAGGGCGTGATTAATGACGCCGGCATTGCGTTTACTGGGCATACGGAATTTTTAGCCGAACACACCAATACGCCGCATGTGGTGATGATGTTAGTCGGTAGCGGATTAAGAGTCGCGCTGGCGACCATCCATTTAGCGCTAAAAGATGTGCCAGCGGCCATTACGCAAGCAGGCTTAGAAAACACGATTCGTATTTTGCATCACGATTTAATCAGCAAATTTGGCCTTAAAAACCCACGCATTTTGGTGGCTGGCCTTAATCCACACGCCGGTGAAGATGGCTATTTAGGCCGTGAAGAAATTGAAGTAATTAACCCTGTTCTAAACAAATTGCGCGCTGAAGGCATGCAATTAATTGGCGCGTTGCCAGCCGATACCTTATTTGCCAAACACCATTTAAGCCAAGCCGATGCCGTTCTGTCCATGTATCACGACCAAGGTTTGCCAGTGCTAAAACACGCCAGCTTTGGTGAAGGCGTCAATGTCACGCTTGGCTTACCGATTATTCGCACCTCTGTTGACCACGGCACGGCGCTAGATTTAGCGGGCACAGGTAAAATCGATATTGGCAGCATGCTAAGCGCCATCAACTTAGCCATTGAATTAGCCGGCCATCGCTTGAAAAAGGTAAGTCATACAGAATGAAACACGTCGCAAAAAAAAGATTCGGCCAAAATTTCTTAACCGATCAAGGTGTGATTGGCAGCTTAATTGATGCGATTAATCCAAAAGAAAACCAAGTGATTGTAGAAATTGGACCAGGCTTAGGCGCGCTTACCAAGCCGCTTTTGGCTAAAATTGAGCATTTGCATGTGGTGGAAATTGACCGCGATATTGTGGCTTGGATGCAAACCGAATATGCAAAACCTGCCTATGCGAAAAATACCTTATCCATTCATAATGTGGATGCGCTGAAATTCGATTTTAGCTCACTTGTTGCAAATCACATTTCTGCAAAGCAAGAGATGAGCGCAAGGCAGCAAGGCGGCGGCAACGAGGCAGTACAAATAGTACGGCGAGGCGCCAACAACGAAGCTAACGAAGCGGGCGCTCTTGGTTTGCCGAAACTAAGGGTGACGGGTAACCTGCCCTACAATATTTCTACACCTATTTTGTTTCATCTGCTGGATAACGTTAGCCACATTACCGATATGCATTTTATGTTGCAAAAAGAAGTGGTCGAGCGCATGGTGGCGCAGCCTTCAACGCCTGCATATGGGCGGCTTTCGGTGATGTTGCAATATTATTTAGCGATGGAATATTTAATCACTGTTCCGCCAGAAGCCTTCGACCCAGCACCAAAAGTAGAATCTGCGTTTGTGCGTTGCGTGCCGCATGCTACCTTACCTTTTGTTGCCAAAGATACCGCCTTATTTTACAAACTAGTATTAGCCGCCTTTGGCCAGCGCCGCAAAACCCTGCGCAACACGCTTAAAGGCTTGCTGGATGATGCTGGTTTTACCGCGCTGGGTATTAATCCACAATTGCGCGCCGAAAATCTAAGCGTTGCTGAGTTTGTTACCATTAGCAACTATCTTGGCAGCAACAATGTTGGCAAATCGCTTGTTTGATATAATTACACTTTTTCCAAATTCCTTAACTTAAAGCTAGAGAAACCACCATGCGAATCATCTTATTAGGCGCACCAGGCGCAGGCAAAGGCACACAAGCCACCCACTTACGCGAAAAATTTAATATCCCGCAAATTTCTACCGGCGACATGTTGCGCGCCGCGGTTAAAGCAGGCACGCCATTGGGCTTAGAAGCCAAAGCGTTTATGGATAGCGGCGGTTTGGTGCCAGATGCGGTGATAATTGGCTTGGTTAGCGAGCGTATTAAAGAAGAGGATTGCAAAAACGGTTTCTTGTTTGATGGCTTTCCACGCACCATTCCGCAAGCCGAAGCCATGAAAGCAGCAGGCGTTGGCATTGATTACGTAGTTGAAATAGATGTGCCAGATGAAGCCATCGTTGAACGCATGAGCGGTCGCCGTAGCCATCCAACTAGCGGCCGTACTTACCACGTCACATTTAATCCGCCAAAAGTGGCAGGCAAAGATGACGTAACTGGCGAAGACTTAGTACAGCGCGATGACGATAAAGAAGAAGTCGTTAAAAACCGCTTAAACGTGTATCACAGCCAAACAAAACCATTAGTAAAATACTATGTAGATTGGGCCAATAGCGGCTTAGCTGGCGCACCTAAGCATGTATTTGTAAATGGTATTGGTGAGATGGAAGCGATTAAAACCAATATTTTTAATGCGCTAAAATAAGAAATTTAACGCTTATTTACATGCCAATTGTGCATAACTGCGATTAAACTGTTGGGTTACTGCATCCCACTTTATTCAGTAACCCTGCATTTTTAATGCTTTATTATTTTCTAGCAAGGATTTAAATATGAAAGCTCGCGCATTGATTTTATTGGGCGTTTTGGCGCTATTTTTAGTATTTATGATACTGAATTGGTCTACCATTATGGCGCCAACCACGCTTAATTTGGCGGTTGCACAAGTTAACGCGCCGCTTGGTTTGGTGATGCTAGGCATATTAGGTGTGTTAACCGCGGTGTTTCTAACTTTTATCGTTTATTTGCAAACATCCGTACTATTTGAGGCGCGTCGTCATGCCAAAGAGTTGCAAACAAATCGTGAATTAGCCGATAAAGCCGAAGCATCCCGTTTTACAGAATTGCGCCAATTTATGGATGCCGAAATCCAAAAACAAACTGCCATTCAAGCGGATTCTAAATCGTCATTATTGGCTAAGTTAGATACGCTAGGCGCCAATATTCACGCCGCTATTGACCAATCAGGCACTTCGCTTTCGGCCTACATTGGCGAGCTTGAAGATCGTTTAGAAACTAAATTTCCTAATCAAAACTAACAATTAATATTAGCTTGCCCTATTCAATCTAGGGCAAGCTGTTTAAATCTTCAATCCCTTATGCAAATTCTCTGCATAATTGCATACCCTGCAACACAATAATTCAGCCGCACACAAGCATCGCAAGCAATGCCAAAGGCACTGCCTTCAAGTATAATTTCGATATTCCTATTAAAATTAACTAAATAAGACAACCCAGCCATGCAACAGCAGTACCCATTCAAAGAAATTGAACAAGCCGCGCAAACTTATTGGGAAGCCAATCAAACCTTTGCCGCGTCTGAGCAATCGGATAAGCCAAAGTATTACTGCCTATCAATGTTCCCCTACCCAAGCGGCCGCTTGCACATGGGTCATGTGCGCAACTACACTATTGGCGATGTGCTAAGCCGCTTTCATAAAATGAAAGGCTTTAACGTGATGCAGCCCATGGGTTGGGATGCGTTTGGTTTGCCTGCGGAAAACGCGGCAATTAATAACAACACCGCGCCTGCTAAATGGACCTATGAAAATATAGAGCATATGAAAACCCAGCTAAAACAATTGGGTTTGGGTGTAGATTGGAACCGTGAAATTGCTACCTGCAAGCCAGAGTATTACAAATGGGAGCAATGGCTTTTTACCGAGTTATTTAAAAAAGGCTTAATCTATAAAAAAACTTCTACTGTCAATTGGGACCCTGTAGACGGCACAGTGCTTGCCAATGAGCAAGTGATTGACGGCCGCGGCTGGCGCAGTGGCGCGCTGGTCGAAAAGCGCGATATTCCGCAGTATTTTATGAAAATCACCGCTTATGCGGAAGAATTATTAAACGATTTAGATAAGCTAGACGGCTGGCCTGAGCAAGTGAAAACCATGCAGCGCAACTGGATTGGCAAAAGCTACGGTTGCGAAGTAGAGTTTCCAATTGTCGGCCGACCTGATAATTTAAAACCAGGCAATTTAAAAGTGTACACCACCCGCCCAGATACGTTGATGGGAGCCACTTACGTGGCCGTTGCGGCTGAACATGCACTAGCGACTTTAGCCGCGCAAGGCAATCCCGCATTAGCTGATTTTATCGCCGAATGCAAACGTGGCAGCGTGGCAGAAGCCGATGTTGCCACGGCTGAGAAAAAAGGCATGGATACCGGCCTATTTGTAACGCATCCGCTAAATGGTGAGCAATTGCCAGTTTGGGTGGCTAACTATGTGCTTGCGAGTTATGGCGAAGGCGCTGTAATGGCGGTGCCAGCGCATGATGAACGCGATTTTGAATTTGCCAATAAATATAATTTGCCGATTAAAGCCGTTATTAAACAATCAGATAACGATGTTTTACCAATGACTGAGCATGGTATTTTATTTAATTCTAGCGAATTTGATGGTTTAAATTTTGCGCAATCTTCAGATGCAATTTCTTCTGCATTAAGTACAAAAAGTCTAGGCAAAAAACGTACGCAATTCCGTTTACGCGATTGGGGTATTTCACGCCAACGTTATTGGGGCTGCCCAATTCCTATTGTTCACTGTGAAAAATGTGGTGAAGTGCCTGTGCCTGCCGACCAGTTGCCTGTTGTACTGCCAGAAGATGTGGTGATGGAAGGCGTTGGTTCGCCGATTAAAAAAGACCCGCATTTTTATGAAACCACCTGCCCTACTTGCAGCGGCAAAGCCACACGCGAAACCGATACGCTAGATACATTCTTTGAATCGTCTTGGTATTTTGCACGTTACGCCAGCTTTGATGCCGACAAAATGTGTGATGAGCGCGCCAATTACTGGTTACCCGTTGACCAATATGTGGGCGGCATTGAGCATGCAATTTTGCATTTGCTTTACGCGCGTTTCTTTAATAAATTGATGCGCGATGTGGGCTTAATTAAAAATGATGAGCCTTTTACCAACTTGCTAACGCAAGGCATGGTGCTAAAAGACGGCACTAAAATGAGCAAATCAAAAGGCAATACGGTTGATCCTCAACAACTTATAGACACTTACGGCGCTGATACGGCACGTTTATTTATGATGTTTGCCGCACCACCTGATCAAAGTTTGGAATGGGCTGACAGTGGTGTTGAAGGCGCGAATCGCTTTTTACGCAGGCTGTGGAAAGCGGTTTATGAGCATGTTAATTTGGGCGAAATTGCCGCTTACACCGCGGGTGATTTGAACGCAGAACTTAAAGCCATTCGCTTGCAATTGCATTTAACCATTGAAAAAGTAGCCGATGATTATGGTCGCCGTCATAGCTTTAATACCGCGATTTCATCGGTAATGGAATTAATGAATGCGCTGGCTAAAATTGAAGCGACTGATAATTTAACTAGAAGCGTGCGCCAAGAAGTGCTGCAAAATGTGGCATTATTACTTTCACCAATAGTCCCGCACATTTGCCAAGCGCTTTGGGCAGAACTCAAACCAAGCAGCAGTATTTTAGAAGTAAGCTGGCCAGTTGCCGATAAAGCCGCGATGGTACAAGATGAAGTGGAATTGGTCTTGCAAGTGAATGGTAAATTACGTGGCAGCATGATTGTTTCTAAGCAAATGCCAAAAGAAGCGATTGAGCAATTAGCTCTTGGGCAACCTTGCATTACAAAGTTTTTGGTAGATGGCCTAACTGTGCGTAAAATCATTGTTGTGCCAAATAAATTGGTCAATGTGGTGATTGGATAAAACTTGAATCTTTTAAATATTAACGCCAATTTTCGTGCGTTTTTTCTTTTTGGCCTGCTGGCGGCGGTAAGCAGTTGCGGTTTTCATTTGCGTGGCGCAGCCGATATGTCTTTTCAGAGCATCTTTATACAAGGAAGCACGCTGACCATATCAAAGAATTTGAATAAATCGCTAGCCACTAACGGTATTACAGTTTTAAATTCTGCTGAAAATGCGGAAGTATTACTGGAATTAATGGGCGAAGAAAACGAAAAGCGCATTTTGTCTTTAAGCGGACGTGGCGTAGTGAATGAATTTGAGCTGTATTATCGTATTCATTACCGAGTTAAATCGGCCACTGCCGAGTTATGGAGCCCTGTGCAAACCATTGAAGCGCGCCGTGATTTTACATACAGCAATGCAACTTTATTGGCCAAACAGGGTGAAGAAAAACGCTTAAACGAGAATATGCAGGCTGATGTGTTGAGCAATTTAATGCGTCGATTATCAGCGCTTAAAAAGTAACTTAATCCATTATCAAATATAAGTCAGCTAAAGTTGCAGTTAGATTCCAACCAACTTAAAACCCATTTAAGTAAAACATTAGCGCCCTTATACGTGCTGGTGGGCGATGAGCCGCTAGCTCAGAGCGAATGCTTAGATAATATACGCCAAGCCGCGCGCAAAGCCGGCGCCGATGAGCGCAATAGTTTTATAGTTGAGCGCAATTTTAATTGGCAACAAATCCACCAATTTGCACAGGCGTTATCGCTGTTTTCTAGCTTACGCATTCTAGAAATAGTCATTCCCAATGGCAAACCAGGCGTTGATGGCGGCAAAGCCTTAATTGAGTTGTGCGCCAATTTAATCCCCGATACCACCACCATTATTATCTTGCCAGCACTTGAGCGCGATGCCAAAAATAGTGCTTGGTTTGGCGCCTTGCAAAAAACAGCGGTGGTGATTGATTTAAAAGAAATTGCGCCCGCTCAACTGCCACAATGGCTTGCCGCCCGACTGGCTCTTCAAAATCAATCGACTGATGCTATTTCACTTGCTTTTATTGCACATCAAGTTGAAGGCAATTTGTTGGCGGCGCATCAAGAAATTCAAAAATTAGCCTTGCTGCATCCTGCTGGCGAAATTAGCCATGAAGCGATTCGTGAAGCGGTTTTAAATGTATCGCGCTTTGATGCGTTTCAATTGGGTGATGCCATATTGGCAGGTGACACCGCGCGTGTTACCGCTATTTTGCAGGGCTTGCAAGATGAAGGCGAAAATGCAGTGGCGGTGATGAATCCATTAATGTGGGTGCTGCGGCCGTTGCTGCGCATTAAACAAGCCGAAGCGCGTAATGAAAATATCACTTCGGCCATGACTAATGCGCGTATTTATGGCGATAGGCAAGCATTGGTAAAGCGCGCGCTTAGCCGCTTAAATCTGCGCCAACTAGAAGCGGCGCTGCAAAAATTATGCGATATTGATAAAACCGCCAAAGGCATGATGCAAGGCGATGCTTGGCTTGAGCTTTCAAGATTGTGTTTTGGTTTAGCCAAAGTGCGTGGGCGTTAATTCAATCAACTTTTAGCTGGCTAGTCTAGTGCTTAGCAAAACCGTATAATGCTAAACATGGATACTAAAATCATGGACATTAAAAATTACATGCAAACGGTTGGTATTAACGCGCGCGCTGCATCACGCCAAATGGCAGCGGCGGAAACCAGCGTTAAAAACCAAGCACTTTTAAATATTGCCAGCGCTATTTTGCGCGAAAAACCCGCCTTAATTGCCGCTAATCAGCAAGATTTAGCCGCCGCGCGCGCAAACGGCCTAGATGACGCGATGTTAGATAGATTAACGCTCTCTGAAAAATCGATTCTGACCATGGCTGAAGGTTTGCAGCAAATTGCTAACTTGGCCGACCCAATTGGTGAAATGAGCAACTTTAAATATCGCCCAAGTGGCATTCAAATTGGCCAAATGCGCGTGCCTTTAGGTGTGATTGGTATTATTTATGAAGCGCGTCCAAACGTAACAGTAGACGCGGCTGGGCTTTGCATTAAATCAGGCAATGCCTGCATTTTGCGTGGCGGTAGTGAGGCGATTCATTGCAATCAAGCACTGGCAAAATTGGTACATGAAGGCTTACAAAAAGCCGGATTACCAACATCCGCCGTGCAAGTCATTGAAACCACTGACCGCGCCGCCGTAGGCGAATTAATCACCATGAAACAATATGTGGATGTGATTGTGCCACGTGGCGGCAAAGGCTTAATTGAACGCATTTCGAATGATGCACGTATTCCTGTGATTAAGCATTTAGATGGTAATTGCCACGTGTATGTTGACGATGAGGCCGATTTCGCTAAGGCCTTGCCGATTTTAGAGAACAGCAAAACTCAGCGTTTAGGCACTTGCAACACCGCCGAATCATTGTTGATTGCGCGTTCAGTAGCTAAAGAAATGCTGCCAAAACTTGCTACTATGTTGACTGAAAAAGGCATTGAGATTCGCGGCTGTGCCGAAACTTTGGCTTTAGTACCCAATGCAAAACCTGCAACGGATGAAGATTTTTATACCGAATACTTGGCTGCCATTATTTCTTGCAAAGTAGTCGATGGCTTGGACGAAGCGATTACACATATTAATCAACACTCAAGCCAGCATACTGAAGCAATTGTGACTGAAAATTATACAAAAGCCAGACGCTTTTTACGCGAAGTAGATTCTAGCAGCGTGATGGTTAATGCCAGCACACGCTTTGCCGATGGCTTTGAATATGGTTTGGGTGCCGAAATTGGCATTAGCACAGACAAATTACATGCGCGCGGCCCTGTGGGTTTAGAAGGCTTAACATCGCTTAAATATATCGTGCTTGGCGATGGCCAAGTGCGTAGCTAATTTTAACCTATGCGCCATGTAGGCTTATTGGGCGGGACATTTAATCCCATCCACTTTGGCCATTTACGCATGGCGCAAGAGCTAGCAGATGCGGTGAATTTGGATGAAGTGCGTTTTATTACATCCGCCAATCCTCCTCATAAAACAGCACCAAATGTGTCTGCCGAGCACAGATGCCACATGGTGCAATTGGCTATTCAGAATAATCCTCAATTTTTATTAGATACGCGCGAGCTAAATCGTACAGGCGCATCTTACACAATTGACACCTTAATATCGCTACGCAGTGAGCTTGGTGACGATGTGGCATTAAGTTTAATGATGGGCAGCGATGCTTTTACCAAGTTAAATACCTGGCATCGCTGGCAAGAGTTACTTAATTTTTGCCATCTTATTTTAGTGCAAAGGCCAAGTAGCCTGATAAAGCAGCCTTTAGATCATGCACTTGAAACGCTTTTGCATGAACATTACACAGAAGATGCAGACGATTTATCAGCGCAAGCGGCTGGTTGCATTCATATGCAATACGTTACTTCGTTAGATATATCATCAACGGCAATAAGGGCCGCTTTTAAAAACAAACTAACACCGCGATATTTACTACCTGAAAACGTGATTCACTATATTGAATTGCATCAGCTTTTTTAATATTTCTTCAGCATCATTTATATTTAAAGTCTTCAGCAAAATAAAAAAGCCTCCAATTGGAGGCTTTTTTATTTTGCTGAAGACTTTAAATATAAATGATGCTGAAGAAATATTAAAAAAGCTGATGCAATTCAATATAGTGAATCACGTTTTCAGGTAGTAAATATCGCGGTGTTAGTTTGTTTTTAAAAGCGGCCCTTATTGCCGTTGATGATATATCTAACGAAGTAACGTATTGCATATGAATGCAACCAGCCGCTTGCGCTGATAAATCGTCTGCATCTTCTGTGTAATGTTCATGCAAAAGCGTTTCAAGTGCATGATCTAAAGGCTGCTTTATCAGGCTACTTGGCCTTTGCACTAAAATAAGATGGCAAAAATTAAGTAACTCTTGCCAGCGATGCCAGGTATTTAACTTGGTAAAAGCATCGCTGCCCATCATTAAACTTAATGCCACATCGTCACCAAGCTCACTGCGTAGCGATATTAAGGTGTCAATTGTGTAAGATGCGCCTGTACGATTTAGCTCGCGCGTATCTAATAAAAATTGAGGATTATTCTGAATAGCCAATTGCACCATGTGGCATCTGTGCTCGGCAGACACATTTGGTGCTGTTTTATGAGGAGGATTGGCGGATGTAATAAAACGCACTTCATCCAAATTCACCGCATCTGCTAGCTCTTGCGCCATGCGTAAATGGCCAAAGTGGATGGGATTAAATGTCCCGCCCAATAAGCCTACATGGCGCATAGGTTAAAATTAGCTACGCACTTGGCCATCGCCAAGCACGATATATTTAAGCGATGTTAAGCCTTCTAAACCCACAGGGCCGCGCGCATGTAATTTGTCTGTGCTAATGCCAATTTCGGCACCCAAACCATATTCAAAGCCATCGGCAAAGCGTGTGCTGGCATTAACCATCACGCTGCTAGAATCTACTTCGCGTAAAAAGCGTCTGGCTTTTGTATAATTTTCAGTCACAATTGCTTCAGTATGCTGGCTTGAGTGTTGATTAATATGTGTAATCGCTTCGTCCAAGCCATCGACTACTTTGCAAGAAATAATGGCAGCCAAGTATTCGGTATAAAAATCTTCATCCGTTGCAGGTTTTGCATTGGGTACTAAAGCCAAAGTTTCGGCACAGCCGCGAATCTCAATGCCTTTTTCAGTCAACATAGTAGCAAGTTTTGGCAGCATTTCTTTAGCTACTGAACGCGCAATCAACAATGATTCGGCGGTGTTGCAAGTGCCTAAACGCTGAGTTTTGCTGTTCTCTAAAATCGGCAAGGCCTTAGCGAAATCGGCCTCATCGTCAACATACACGTGGCAATTACCATCTAAATGCTTAATCACAGGAATACGTGCATCATTCGAAATGCGTTCAATTAAGCCTTTGCCGCCACGTGGCACAATCACATCCACATATTGTTTCATGGTGATTAATTCGCCTACGGCGGCGCGGTCAGTGGTTTCAATGACTTGCACGGCGGATGTTGGTAATCCGGCTTTTTGTAAGCCTTCATGTACCAATTTTGCCAGTGCTTGATTGCAATGAATCGCCTCACTACCGCCACGCAAAATGCAGGCATTGCCTGATTTAATGCAAAGCCCAGCCGCGTCTACTGTTACGTTTGGACGCGCTTCATAAATAATACCAATCACACCTAAAGGCACGCGCATTTGGCCAATTTGAATGCCACTTGGGCGATATTTAAAGTTGCTCATTTCACCAATTGGGTCGGCCAAGTTAGCAATTTGCTGCAAACCTTCAGCCATGGTCAGAATCGATTTTTCAGAGAGCGTTAATCTATCTAACATCGCGTCATCTAGGCCGTTTGCGCGCGCGGCGGCTAAATCTTGCTGATTAGCGGCAATTAAGGCGGGTTTTTCGCGCAAAATAGCGCTGGCAATATTTAAAAGTGCTTGGTTTTTAACGCTGGTTTCCGCCGCTGCCATTTGGCGTGATGCAGCGCGCGCGTTAATACCAACCGTTTGCATGTAATTTTTAATGTCCATGATTTTAGTATCCATGTTTAGCATTATACGGTTTTGCTAAGCACTAGACTAGCCAGCTAAAAGTTGATTGAATTAACGCCCACGCACTTTGGCTAAACCAAAACACAATCTTGAAAGCTCAAGCCAAGCATCGCCTTGCATCATGCCTTTGGCGGTTTTATCAATATCGCATAATTTTTGCAGCGCCGCTTCTAGTTGGCGCAGATTTAAGCGGCTAAGCGCGCGCTTTACCAATGCTTGCCTATCGCCATAAATACGCGCATTAGTCATGGCCGAAGTGATATTTTCATTACGCGCTTCGGCTTGTTTAATGCGCAGCAACGGCCGCAGCACCCACATTAATGGATTCATCACCGCCACTGCATTTTCGCCTTCATCTTGCAAGCCCTGCAAAATAGCGGTAACACGCGCGGTGTCACCTGCCAATATGGCATCACCCAATTGAAACGCATCAAAGCGCGATACATTTAAAACCGCTTCACGAATCGCTTCATGGCTAATTTCGCCAGCAGGATGCAGCAAGGCTAATTTTTGAATTTCTTGATGCGCCGCCAACAAATTGCCTTCAACTTGATGTGCAATAAAAGCAAGTGAAATAGCATCAGTCGATTGATTTTGAAGAGCCAGTCGGGCGGCAAGCCATTGTGGCAGTTGAGCGGGCGCAATTTCTTTTAAATCAATCACCACCGCTGTTTTTTGCAAGGCGCCAAACCAAGCACTATTTTTGGCATCGCGCTCAAGTGCTGGCAAGATAATAATGGTGGTGGTATCGGGGATTAAATTGGCGCACAACTCAATTAAGGCTTTGCCGCCATCAACGCCTGGTTTGCCATTGGGAATGACTATTTCTAGAATGCGTAAGCTAGAAAACAGCGATAACGCCTGTGCAAATTGGTGGATTTGTTGCCAATTAAAATTGCGCTCAACTATAAAACTATTGCGCTCATCGGCGCCGGCTTTGCGCGCGGCTTGGCGTATATTATCTAAGCATTCGCTCTGAGCTAGCGGCTCATCGCCCACCAGCACGTATAAGGGCGCTAATGTTTTACTTAAATGGGTTTTAAGTTGGTTGGAATCTAACTGCAACTTTAGCTGACTTATATTTGATAATGGATTAAGTTACTTTTTAAGCGCTGATAATCGACGCATTAAATTGCTCAACACATCAGCCTGCATATTCTCGTTTAAGCGTTTTTCTTCACCCTGTTTGGCCAATAAAGTTGCATTGCTGTATGTAAAATCACGGCGCGCTTCAATGGTTTGCACAGGGCTCCATAACTCGGCAGTGGCCGATTTAACTCGGTAATGAATACGATAATACAGCTCAAATTCATTCACTACGCCACGTCCGCTTAAAGACAAAATGCGCTTTTCGTTTTCTTCGCCCATTAATTCCAGTAATACTTCCGCATTTTCAGCAGAATTTAAAACTGTAATACCGTTAGTGGCTAGCGATTTATTCAAATTCTTTGATATGGTCAGCGTGCTTCCTTGTATAAAGATGCTCTGAAAAGACATATCGGCTGCGCCACGCAAATGAAAACCGCAACTGCTTACCGCCGCCAGCAGGCCAAAAAGAAAAAACGCACGAAAATTGGCGTTAATATTTAAAAGATTCAAGTTTTATCCAATCACCACATTGACCAATTTATTTGGCACAACAATGATTTTACGCACAGTTAGGCCATCTACCAAAAACTTTGTAATGCAAGGTTGCCCAAGAGCTAATTGCTCAATCGCTTCTTTTGGCATTTGCTTAGAAACAATCATGCTGCCACGTAATTTACCATTCACTTGCAAGACCAATTCCACTTCATCTTGTACCATCGCGGCTTTATCGGCAACTGGCCAGCTTACTTCTAAAATACTGCTGCTTGGTTTGAGTTCTGCCCAAAGCGCTTGGCAAATGTGCGGGACTATTGGTGAAAGTAATAATGCCACATTTTGCAGCACTTCTTGGCGCACGCTTCTAGTTAAATTATCAGTCGCTTCAATTTTAGCCAGCGCATTCATTAATTCCATTACCGATGAAATCGCGGTATTAAAGCTATGACGGCGACCATAATCATCGGCTACTTTTTCAATGGTTAAATGCAATTGCAAGCGAATGGCTTTAAGTTCTGCGTTCAAATCACCCGCGGTGTAAGCGGCAATTTCGCCCAAATTAACATGCTCATAAACCGCTTTCCACAGCCTGCGTAAAAAGCGATTCGCGCCTTCAACACCACTGTCAGCCCATTCCAAACTTTGATCAGGTGGTGCGGCAAACATCATAAATAAACGTGCCGTATCAGCGCCGTAAGTGTCTATAAGTTGTTGAGGATCAACCGTATTGCCTTTTGATTTGCTCATTTTAGTGCCGTCTTTTAGCACCATGCCTTGCGTTAGCAAGTTGGTAAAAGGCTCATCATTTTTAATTAAGCCCACATCGCGCATCAATTTATTAAAGAAACGCGCGTAAAGCAAATGCAAAATTGCATGCTCAATGCCGCCCACATATTGGTCAACGGGTAACCAGTAATTGGCGCGCTCATCACACATTTTGTCGGCATCAAAGCTGGCGTAACGTGCAAAATACCAAGACGATTCAAAGAATGTATCTAGCGTATCGGTTTCGCGTGTGGCTTTGCCGCTGCAAGTAGGGCAGGTGGTTTCATAAAAATGCGGGTCTTTTTTAATCGGCGAACCAACGCCTTCCATCACCACATCTTCTGGCAGTACAACAGGCAACTGGTCGGCAGGCACAGGCACTTCACCACATTTTTCACAGTGAACAATAGGAATTGGGCAGCCCCAATAACGTTGGCGTGAAATACCCCAATCGCGTAAACGGAATTGCGTACGTTTTTTGCCTAGACTTTTTGTACTTAATGCAGAAGAAATTGCATCTGAAGATTGCGCAAAATTTAAACCATCAAATTCGCTAGAATTAAATAAAATACCATGCTCAGTCATTGGTAAAACATCGTTATCTGATTGTTTAATAACGGCTTTAATCGGCAAATTATATTTATTGGCAAATTCAAAATCGCGTTCATCATGCGCTGGCACCGCCATTACAGCGCCTTCGCCATAACTCGCAAGCACATAGTTAGCCACCCAAACTGGCAATTGCTCACCATTTAGCGGATGCGTTACAAATAGGCCGGTATCCATGCCTTTTTTCTCAGCCGTGGCAACATCGGCTTCTGCCACGCTGCCACGTTTGCATTCGGCGATAAAATCAGCTAATGCGGGATTGCCTTGCGCGGCTAAAGTCGCTAGTGCATGTTCAGCCGCAACGGCCACGTAAGTGGCTCCCATCAACGTATCTGGGCGGGTGGTGTACACTTTTAAATTGCCTGGTTTTAAATTATCAGGTCGGCCGACAATTGGAAACTCTACTTCGCAACCGTAGCTTTTGCCAATCCAGTTGCGCTGCATGGTTTTCACTTGCTCAGGCCAGCCGTCTAGCTTATCTAAATCGTTTAATAATTCTTCCGCATAAGCGGTGATTTTCATAAAATACTGCGGAATATCGCGCTTTTCGACCAGCGCGCCACTGCGCCAGCCGCGGCCGTCAATCACTTGCTCATTGGCAAGCACTGTGCCGTCTACAGGGTCCCAATTGACAGTAGAAGTTTTTTTATAGATTAAGCCTTTTTTAAATAACTCGGTAAAAAGCCATTGCTCCCATTTGTAATACTCTGGCTTGCAGGTAGCAATTTCACGGTTCCAATCTACACCCAAACCCAATTGTTTTAGCTGGGTTTTCATATGCTCTATATTTTCATAGGTCCATTTAGCAGGCGCGGTGTTGTTATTAATTGCCGCGTTTTCCGCAGGCAAACCAAACGCATCCCAACCCATGGGCTGCATCACGTTAAAGCCTTTCATTTTATGAAAGCGGCTTAGCACATCGCCAATAGTGTAGTTGCGCACATGACCCATGTGCAAGCGGCCGCTTGGGTAGGGGAACATTGATAGGCAGTAATACTTTGGCTTATCCGATTGCTCAGACGCGGCAAAGGTTTGATTGGCTTCCCAATAAGTTTGCGCGGCTTGTTCAATTTCTTTGAATGGGTACTGCTGTTGCATGGCTGGGTTGTCTTATTTAGTTAATTTTAATAGGAATATCGAAATTATACTTGAAGGCAGTGCCTTTGGCATTGCTTGCGATGCTTGTGTGCGGCTGAATTATTGTGTTGCAGGGTATGCAATTATGCAGAGAATTTGCATAAGGGATTGAAGATTTAAACAGCTTGCCCTAGATTGAATAGGGCAAGCTAATATTAATTGTTAGTTTTGATTAGGAAATTTAGTTTCTAAACGATCTTCAAGCTCGCCAATGTAGGCCGAAAGCGAAGTGCCTGATTGGTCAATAGCGGCGTGAATATTGGCGCCTAGCGTATCTAACTTAGCCAATAATGACGATTTAGAATCCGCTTGAATGGCAGTTTGTTTTTGGATTTCGGCATCCATAAATTGGCGCAATTCTGTAAAACGGGATGCTTCGGCTTTATCGGCTAATTCACGATTTGTTTGCAACTCTTTGGCATGACGACGCGCCTCAAATAGTACGGATGTTTGCAAATAAACGATAAAAGTTAGAAACACCGCGGTTAACACACCTAATATGCCTAGCATCACCAAACCAAGCGGCGCGTTAACTTGTGCAACCGCCAAATTAAGCGTGGTTGGCGCCATAATGGTAGACCAATTCAGTATCATAAATACTAAAAATAGCGCCAAAACGCCCAATAAAATCAATGCGCGAGCTTTCATATTTAAATCCTTGCTAGAAAATAATAAAGCATTAAAAATGCAGGGTTACTGAATAAAGTGGGATGCAGTAACCCAACAGTTTAATCGCAGTTATGCACAATTGGCATGTAAATAAGCGTTAAATTTCTTATTTTAGCGCATTAAAAATATTGGTTTTAATCGCTTCCATCTCACCAATACCATTTACAAATACATGCTTAGGTGCGCCAGCTAAGCCGCTATTGGCCCAATCTACATAGTATTTTACTAATGGTTTTGTTTGGCTGTGATACACGTTTAAGCGGTTTTTAACGACTTCTTCTTTATCGTCATCGCGCTGTACTAAGTCTTCGCCAGTTACGTCATCTTTGCCTGCCACTTTTGGCGGATTAAATGTGACGTGGTAAGTACGGCCGCTAGTTGGATGGCTACGGCGACCGCTCATGCGTTCAACGATGGCTTCATCTGGCACATCTATTTCAACTACGTAATCAATGCCAACGCCTGCTGCTTTCATGGCTTCGGCTTGCGGAATGGTGCGTGGAAAGCCATCAAACAAGAAACCGTTTTTGCAATCCTCTTCTTTAATACGCTCGCTAACCAAGCCAATTATCACCGCATCTGGCACCAAACCGCCGCTATCCATAAACGCTTTGGCTTCTAAGCCCAATGGCGTGCCTGCTTTAACCGCGGCGCGCAACATGTCGCCGGTAGAAATTTGCGGGATATTAAATTTTTCGCGTAAGTGGGTGGCTTGTGTGCCTTTGCCTGCGCCTGGTGCGCCTAATAAGATGATTCGCATGGTGGTTTCTCTAGCTTTAAGTTAAGGAATTTGGAAAAAGTGTAATTATATCAAACAAGCGATTTGCCAACATTGTTGCTGCCAAGATAGTTGCTAATGGTAACAAACTCAGCAACGCTTAGATTTTCGGCGCGCAATTGTGGATTAATACCCAGCGCGGTAAAACCAGCATCATCCAGCAAGCCTTTAAGCGTGTTGCGCAGGGTTTTGCGGCGCTGGCCAAAGGCGGCTAATACTAGTTTGTAAAATAAGGCGGTATCTTTGGCAACAAAAGGTAAGGTAGCATGCGGCACGCAACGCACAAACGCAGATTCTACTTTTGGTGCTGGGTCGAAGGCTTCTGGCGGAACAGTGATTAAATATTCCATCGCTAAATAATATTGCAACATCACCGAAAGCCGCCCATATGCAGGCGTTGAAGGCTGCGCCACCATGCGCTCGACCACTTCTTTTTGCAACATAAAATGCATATCGGTAATGTGGCTAACGTTATCCAGCAGATGAAACAAAATAGGTGTAGAAATATTGTAGGGCAGGTTACCCGTCACCCTTAGTTTCGGCAAACCAAGAGCGCCCGCTTCGTTAGCTTCGTTGTTGGCGCCTCGCCGTACTATTTGTACTGCCTCGTTGCCGCCGCCTTGCTGCCTTGCGCTCATCTCTTGCTTTGCAGAAATGTGATTTGCAACAAGTGAGCTAAAATCGAATTTCAGCGCATCCACATTATGAATGGATAAGGTATTTTTCGCATAGGCAGGTTTTGCATATTCGGTTTGCATCCAAGCCACAATATCGCGGTCAATTTCCACCACATGCAAATGCTCAATTTTAGCCAAAAGCGGCTTGGTAAGCGCGCCTAAGCCTGGTCCAATTTCTACAATCACTTGGTTTTCTTTTGGATTAATCGCATCAATTAAGCTGCCAATCACACCTTGATCGGTTAAGAAATTTTGGCCGAATCTTTTTTTTGCGACGTGTTTCATTCTGTATGACTTACCTTTTTCAAGCGATGGCCGGCTAATTCAATGGCTAAGTTGATGGCGCTTAGCATGCTGCCAATATCGATTTTACCTGTGCCCGCTAAATCTAGCGCCGTGCCGTGGTCAACAGAGGTGCGAATAATCGGTAAGCCAAGCGTGACATTGACGCCTTCACCAAAGCTGGCGTGTTTTAGCACTGGCAAACCTTGGTCGTGATACATGGACAGAACGGCATCGGCTTGGCTTAAATGGTGTTTGGCAAATAAGGTATCGGCTGGCAACGCGCCAATTAATTGCATGCCTTCAGCGCGCAATTTGTTTAGAACAGGGTTAATTACTTCAATTTCTTCACGGCCTAAATAGCCATCTTCACCGGCGTGTGGATTAAGGCCAGCCACCAAAATGCGTGGGTTTTTAAGGCCAAATTTGCTGATTAAATCGTGATGCAAAATACGAATCGTGTTTTCTAAGCCTGCTTGCGTAATGGCCGCTGGCACATCTTTTAGCGCTAAATGGATGGTCGCCAGCGCGACTCTTAATCCGCTACCGACTAACATCATCACCACATGCGGCGTATTGGTGTGTTCGGCTAAAAATTCCGTATGCCCAGTAAACGCAATGCCGGCGTCATTAATCACGCCCTTGTGCACAGGCGCCGTTACAACTGCATCGAACGCATGACTAAGCGCGCCATCTATCGCGCAAGTGAGTGTATTTAACACATAGCTGCTATTGGCAGGGTTTAGCGTGCCGGCTGTAACAGGGGCGTTAGTTGGAATATGCAGCACTTTAAGCTGGTTTTTAATGTGCGGCTGAATCTCTTGCGACATTTCATAAGGCACAATATCCAACGCCATATTAAGTTGATTCGCACGATTTTTTAATAGTTCACCATCGCCAATTATGGTGATATCGGCGGCAATTTCTAATTGCGATAACAGCACGCAAATATCAGGCCCAATGCCTGCTGGTTCGCCTGAAGTGATTGCAATTCTAGGAATGGGCATCTCTAAAAATTCAATTTCCGTCGTCATGCGGCGTTGCTCACAAAAAATTACTCCTTACATATTCACTATATGCGGCGTCGAAATTTTTTGCTCACGCCTTGCCTGACTTAGTAACTTGAACTTTTAAAGACGCCAATTACCATTGCGAAAGGCCTAATTAATTTCCAATAGAATTTAAAACTTATCTTCTAAACGCATCTCAACAAAAGCGCGGTCGCGCAATTCGCGCACCCAATCTTGATACGCTTCATCGGATTTGCGGGCGCGGATTTCTTGACGCGCTTTTAATCGTGCCGCTTCTTTACTCATGTCTTGTTTGCGGCGTTCTAATACTTGAATAATATGCCAGCCGAATGGCGAGCGCACTGGTTCACTAATTTCACCCGGGCCTAAATCGTTCATGGCTTTTTCAAAAGCTGGCACTGTGTCGCCAGGGTTTACCCAACCCAAATCGCCACCATTGCTGGCGCTGCCATCTTCTGAATATTGGCGTGCCATTTCTTCAAACTTCACACCATTATCCAAACGTTCTTTAATGGTATCCATCTTTTGTTTGCCATCTTTTTCAGACACCACTTCGCTTAATTTAATCAAAATATGGCGCGCATGCGTTTGGTCTATCATCAAGCTTGAAGCGCCGCCGCGGCGATTAGTGAGTTTTAAAATGTGAAAACCGTTTGGGCTGCGCAAGGGTTGTGATACTTCACCCACTTGCATGGATTTAACGGCCTCTAAAAATAAGGCAGGCATTTGCGTACTATTTTTCCAGCCTAATTTGCCGCCTTCTAAAGCGTTTGGCGCATCTGAAAAGCTGGCTGATACTTGCGCAAAGTCTTTGCCGCTAGCCAGTTCTTTTAATGCTTTTTCGGTTTTGCTGCGCACTTTTTCTAAGTCTTCTGGCGAGCTATCTTCGGGTGAGCGCACAAGAATATGCGAAATTTCAAACTCATCTTGCACTTCACCACGATTAGCCTGAGTGGTTAAATAGTTGTCAATTTCGCCATCTGAAACGGTAATTTTATTGTCTACATCGCGCTCGCGTAAGCGCGCAATGGTAATTTCACTGCGGATATCTTCGCGAAATTTACGCATGGTCAAGCCGTCTGCTTCTAAGGCTTTTTTAAACTCTTCTACCGTTAATTTATTTTGGGTGGCGATACGCTCTATAGTTTTATCCAGCTGCGTGTCATCTACCTTAATGCCGGTTTGGTTAGCCAGTTGTAATTGCAGGCTATCCACAATTAAGCGCTCTAAAATCTGTTTTTGTAGCACATCGGCGGGTGGTAGCGTTGAGCCTTGTTTTTCTAGCTGGGCAGTAACGGTGTTAATTCTGTCGGCTAATTCTTGCTCAGTAATCACACTTTGATCGACTACCGCAATAATGCGATCCATCTTGACAGCGCTATCTTTACTGGTTGCCGCCATTAACGTGTTGGATGCCAACAGCAGGCTTAACGTTAAAAGTTTAAAAAATTGAATCATATGGGTTAATTTCATTGGTTGTAATTTTGCTGCCTATAAATGTTTGGAATCTCACTAGAACTTAAATAACCTGGTATATCGCGGCGTAATAAGTTGAGCGGATTTGAGCCGATTGAAGCTAAGCCACCTAGTTCAAGCTGTAAGAAAAAACCATAGTTGGCATTGGCTGTTGCTGTTTGTACACGTTGGAACACTGTACGAATTTGCCAACATCCTGCATCGTATTCCAGACCAGCTAAGCTTTCAATCAATGTCTTATCGCGAATTGAGTAGTTTAATCGACCAATACCATACCAGCCGCGGCTAATTGGCCATTGGCCTGAAATGTTGAATTGCTCTAAGAATTGTTGGGTATACCGATAGCCTACATTCATTAATTTGCCGGGCTCTGGATTGTATCTGGCCAGCACATTGGAGCGCACGATGCTCGCATCGTCTGTGTTGTATTGCCAAAAAGCGTCTAAATTCCATTTGTTCGAAAGTCTGGCTGTGACGGCAGCAATAATATCTGAAGAGTTACGTTGCGATTTTATGGCGCCTGGTAAAGTTACATTTTGATCGGCAAAATAATAGCGTTGACCCACTGTTGCTGAAAGTCGCTCAACGCCAGTGTTTTTGTCAATCATGCGTGAGGTCATTGCTAAACTAAGCTGGTTGGCATTGTTCACTCTATCGTTACCGGTAAATTGATTTTCGGTAAATAAACTGGTCAAATTTAAATCAGCTAATGCCGAGTCAAATACCGGCAATAAATCTTGTTTTTTATCAGGTATGTACACATAAAATAGGCGGGGCTCTATGGTCTGTGTGTAGCTATTTTTAACAATTTTTACATCCCGCTCAAAATATAAGCCACTGTCCAAGCTAAAAACAGGCAAAGTACGTGTGGCGGAATTATTACTAACAGCGCTACCATTTACCATATAGTTATTATCGTTTAAGTTATAGTAACTGGCATGCACACCAATTTTTGGCGTTATAAATCCATAAGGTTGTGTGAATGGCATGCTAATAGAAGGATATACGGTTAAGCGGCTACCCGTTGGTGCTACTGGCGCATCGCTATTGCGGGAAAAATGTACCCATTGGCTGTAAAAATTGGTATTAAACGCACCCCATTCTTTATCAGCGGTTAATGTTAATTGCGGTAAACGTTGATAAGCATAATTTATTTGGTCTAAATTTTGATAGCGTTGGACCAGCCCATTAAAGCGCCACACATCGCCTACATAATCCACTCTGCCCTCTTGCAGCAAATTTACCTGACTAGTGCTTACAATACGGGTAGAAGTTTCTGAGAAATATTGATTATCAGATACTTTTTCAAAATGGTAGCCCGCAGACCAGCCATTACCTAATTGATGGCCATGGGTAAGGTTTGCATAATAGCGTTGTTGCCCAGTCATATTGTCGTTGTCCAGATACTCCACGCTATCCAGCCCAGAGAAACTTTCGTTTAAATATCTTAGTTCACCTTGAAACTGCGTGCCACGTTTGCTTAAGTAGCGCGCACCTACTGTGGCATCAATATTGGGGGCGATATTAATATAATAAGGCACTAGCGTTTCAAAACCGCTTCTGCTGGTTGTGCCTACCGTAGGTGCTAATAGGCCCGATTTGCGTTCATTGCTAAATGAAAAACTCATGTATGGCATGTACAAAAGTGGTACACCCTTAAACTCAACATGCGCATTGGTAGCAGTGCCCGATTGCGTGTAATCATCTAGAACGATTTCGCGCGCTTTAATGTACCAATCATCCACGCCGGGTTCGCAAGTGGTGTAGCGCGCATTTTTTAAACGTTTTTTATCTTCGCCTTCAAAAAATATCGCTTTGGCATCGCCGCGCGATGAGTTTAATTTTGGGTTTATTGATTGACCAATTGGCGTTGCAGGTTCGCGGTAGTTGTCTTGATACAACTTTGGATCGTCTGTTAAGCTGGTCTGTGTATTCAATAATTTAGATTGCGTGTACGCGTTTTCGCCAGCTTTGGGGCTCACTGGTGAGACGGAATTGCTGAAGGTTTTATTCAATGTAATTGATGCATCCTGCATTTCACCAATGCTATCTGATAAGCGCATCTTAAGCGACGGCCCAGTTATTTGCCCGTCACCTAAATCTATACGCGCATTACCATCCACTTTCAACTCATCATCTTGCACATTGTATTGTATGCTGTCACCGTATATTTTTTGATTGCCCTTAGTGATAGAAGCGTTACCACTGGCGCGCATTTCGCGGTCAAGGTACAAATCCATTTTGTCGCCTTCAATTTCAATAGTACCTGGCTGGGCGCTAGTTTCGGCTAAAGGCTGAGTGGTTTCTGGTGTTTGTATAGCATCGGTTGTAACAGATTCGGCAGCCGCCATCATGCTAAAGCCAGACAGCAAAACAGTGGCGATTAACGCGCAGTAGTGCTGGGCAAAATCAATCATGCCGCGAAAAATATTTATAAAAGTGTTGTGCAATGGCGTTTTCTTTTGAGCGCAATCGGCATTAAAGCACCGAATTAACGGGCGCTGGTTAATAAATGATTTTTGTTTACACAAAACCTAGACTGTCTATTTTACAGATGAATGATAAAATCGTATATAACTGTATTTGAGTTGCGAGTTTTTAAATTGCTAATTTAAGGCAATTGATTTGCTTGTATTGAATAAATCAATATTAAAAAATATTTAAAAGGTTTGCTGTGGATAGATTATCAGAATTAACACATTGGTTGGATGCGACATTAAGGCAGCCATTTACCTTAACCGTAGCCTCGGCCGATGCAAGCTTTAGACGCTATTTTAGGGTGCATTTGGCTGATACCTATCCGCAAAGCAACACCTTAATTGCCATGGATGCGCCGCCGCCACAAGAAGATTGCACGCCATTTGTTAAAGTGGCGCAATTATTAATAGACGCTGGCTTAAATGTGCCCAAGATAATCGCGCAAGATATCAGCCAAGGCTTTTTGCTGATTAGTGATTTGGGCGATGACACTTATTTAAGTGTACTCAATAATGAAAATGCCAAAAAATTCTATTCAGACGCCACCGATGCGCTGATTAAAATGCAGTTGGCTAGCCAAGCCGACACCTTGCCCAATTACGATGCCGCTTTGTTGTTGCGTGAAATGCAGCTTTTCCCTGATTGGTATATCAACAAACATTTGGGCATTACTTTAAGTGCAGAACAAGAGGCGGTGCTACAAAATACGTTTTGTGTGTTGATTGAAAATATTTTGGCACAGGGCCAAGTAACGGTGCACCGTGATTATCATTCACGTAATTTAATGGTGACGGCAGAGCAAAATCCTGGCGTGTTGGATTTTCAAGATGCAGTGCACGGCGCTATTACCTACGATTTAGTATCACTATTAAAAGATGCTTATATAGAGTGGGATGAAGAGCAAATTATTGATTGGGCGGTGCGTTATTGGCAGCCCGCCAAAAAAGCGGGCTTGCCAGTGCCAGCCGATTTTAGTGAGTTTTACCGCGATTTTGAATGGATGGGCGCGCAACGCCATATTAAAGTGTTGGGTATTTTTGCGCGGCTTTATCACCGCGATGGCAAAGACGGCTATTTAAAAGACATGCCATTAGTGATGCATTATTTGCGCAAAGCCTGTGAACGTTATGTGGAATTGCGCCCAATGTTAAGGTTGTTAAATCAGCTAGAAAACGTTAAGCCGCAAGAAGGCTTTACCTTTTAATACCAGTTGTTTTAAAGAAAGCCATTTCAATGGAATTAACCTTATGAAGGCAATGATTTTAGCCGCAGGCCGCGGTGAGCGCATGCGCCCGCTTACCGACCATACGCCAAAGCCCTTATTAAAAGTGGGCGGCAAAGCCTTAATCGTTTGGCATTTAGAGAATTTAGCCAAAGCAGGCTTTAAAGAAATAGTGATTAATCACGCGCATTTAGGCAGCCAAATAGAAGCCGCGCTTGGCGATGGCAGCCAATGGGGTTTGCAGATTAGCTACAGCCCAGAAGAAAAAGCTTTAGAAACAGCAGGCGGCATTGCCAATGCGCTGCCCTTGTTAACGCAAAATGGCAGTGAAAACGAACCGTTTTTAGTGGTGAATGGTGATATTTATACTGATTTTGACTTCGCAACCCTAACTCCCTCGCCCTTAAAGGGAGAGGGTGGGGGAGAGGGTGAAATCGCACAAATTTTAGCTAATCTAGTGCTGGTCGATAATCCGCCACAACACAGTCAGGGCGATTTTTCGATTGATAACGGCTTATTAATAAATCAAGGCGAGCCCATGCATACCTTTTCTGGCGTAGGCGTGTATCACCCCAATTTATTTGCATCAATTAAACGTGGCGATGCTGCCAAATTAGCGCCATTATTACGTCAAGCCATTGCCGAAAATAAAGCCAGTGCGCAATATTATCAAGGCGTGTGGCACGATATTGGAACGCCTGAGCGATTACAGGCTCTGAATAAATTGATGCTTTAAACCATTTGAATTTTATAAAACTATCTTATGTTTAATACAACCGAATTTCAGCAACGCCGCAGCCAGCTTTTAAGCAAAATGGGTAACGGTATAGCCATTATCCCTACCGCACCAGAAGTGGTACGCAATCGGGATAGTCACTACCCATACCGTTTTGATAGCTATTTTTATTATTTAACGGGTTTTACCGAGCCAGAAAGCGTGCTGGTTTTAATAGGGGGTAATGCAGCAAAAAGTCAGCCGCCCAAAAGCATTTTATTTTGCCGCGATAAAGATATGGAGCGCGAAATTTGGGATGGCTTTCGCTTTGGCCCTGCGGCGGCCAAACAGCAATTTGGCTTTGATGAAACACACAGCATTCATGAGCTAGATGCCATAATGCCAAGCTTAATGGCTAATCAAACCCAATTATTTTACAGCTTGGGTTTTGATGCGACATGGGATAAACGCATAACTGATTGGCTTAACAAAGTGAAAGATTTGGCGCGCACAGGCGTTTCGGCGCCAGAAGCGATTATGGACGTGCGCCAATTAGTGGATAAACAACGTTTGATTAAAACACCATTTGAAATCGATTTAATGCGTCGCAGCGCCAATATTGCGGCGGCAGCACATAATCGCGCCATGCAAATGACGCAACCAAATCAAAAAGAATACCAAATAGAAGCCGAATTTTTGCACGAATTTTATCGTAACGGCGCACAAGCGCCTGCCTACACCAGCATTGTGGCAGGCGGCGCCAATGCTTGCACGCTGCATTACAATGCCAATAATTGCCGCTTAAATGATGGTGACTTATTGTTGATTGACGCGGGTTGCGAGTTGGATGGCTATGCCAGCGATATTACGCGCACCTTCCCTGTAAATGGCAAATTTAGCCCAGCCCAGCGCGATTTATATGATGTTGTTTTGCAGTCACAATTGGCGGCGATTGATGCCGCTAAACCGGGTAATCATTGGAATGCGCCGCATGAAGCGGCTTTAACTATTTTAGTACAAGGCTTTATTGATTTTAAATTGTGCAAAGGTAGCGTTGAAGAGGTGCTGGAAAATGCCAGCTATCGCCAATTTTACATGCACCGCACTGGCCACTGGCTGGGTTTAGATGTGCATGATGCAGGCGATTATAAAGATAAAACTGGCAATTGGGCCATATTAGAGGCGGGCAATACCTTAACGGTTGAGCCTGGTTGTTATGTGCGCCCAGCCGAAAGTGTGCCTGAGCACTTTTGGAATATTGGTATTCGCATTGAAGATGATGTGCTGATTACCGCAACGAACAATGAAGTGCTGACCAAAAATGCGGTGAAAACAATCGCTGATATTGAGCAATTAATGCAGCACTAATGCAAAAATTATTAAAATGATGAAACAAGCAGATTCTATTATTATCGTTGGCGGTGGGCCTGTTGGTGCTGTTTTAGCACTTAGCCTGCAGCAAAAAGGCGTGGCATTTACACTGCTAGAAGCGCGCGCAAAAGGCGCTTCGCATAGCGATACGCGCGCGCTGGCGCTATCGCATGGCAGTCGTGTGATTTTAGAAAAACTTAATATTTGGTCTGAAATTGAAGCGCAAGCCACAGCGATTAAAACCATTCATATCTCTCAACGCGGTGGTTTTGGCCGTACTAAATTAGAGGCAGCCGAACATCAATTGCCTGCATTGGGCTATGTGATGCCATACGGCGCTTTAACCAAAGCGCTTGATGCGGCGCTAGATTTGAATCATGTGCTTTATGAGGCGCATGCCACTGAAGTGCGCAACCAGGCCACGGCGGCAGAAGTTTTCTTTAAGCAAGCCGATATTGAAGTTAGTATTAGCAGCCCCTTAGCGGTAATTGCCGATGGTGGCCGTAGCTTGGAAAATGTTCCGAATATTGAGCGCGAAACAAAAGATTACGGCCATGATGCACTGGTGAGCAAAGTGAAAACTGAGCTTCCGCATGCCAATGTGGCGTATGAGCGTTTTACGCCAACAGGCCCTATGGCCTTATTGCCCAATGGCCAGAGTGCCGATTCGCATGAGTTTTCTTTAGTGTGGACTGGCGAAAAAGCCAAAATTGATGACTTGATGGCCTTAGATGACGATGCTTTTTTAAAGGCTTTACATACAGCGTTTGGCGATCGCGTTGGTCAATTTTTATCCATTGAAAAACGCAACCGATTTCCGCTTAAATTAAGCACCTTAAAATCGGGCGTTATACCTCATGTGGCGATTATTGGTAACGCCGCACAAACCATGCACCCAGTGGCGGGGCAAGGCTTTAATGTAGGCTTGCGCGATGCCGAAGTATTTGCGAAATTATTAACTTCTGCGCCAAAAAACCAATGTGGCAGTGAATCGATGTTGCAAGAATATCAAAATCAGCGTGCGCGTGATGCGCGTGGCAGCCTTAAATTTACCGATGGTTTACTGGAAATATTTTCCAATGATTTGATTGGCGTTTCTGGCGCGCGTGGTTTTGGGCTTGGTGCGCTATCCATGTTAAAACCTGCACGCGAATTTCTAGTCGGCAAAATGAGCTATGGAAAATAAAATAGATTGTGATGTGATTGTTGTTGGCGCTGGCTTGGTGGGCCTTGCAGCGGCAATTGCCTTAAGTTTGCAGCATAAAAAAGTGGTGCTGGTGTCTGATAAATCGATGCCAGATTTAAGCTTAAATTTAAACATTGATAGTTGGGATGAGCGCGTATACGCCTTAACTCCAGCCACAGAGGCTTGGTTTAAAGACATTGGCGTATGGCATTATGTAAATGAAAATCGGGTTAATCCGATAGATACGATGCATATTTGGGGTGCGGAAACCGATTTGGTTTTAAACGCAGCCGATGCTAATGTGGCTAAGTTGGGCTTAATTATTGAAAATCAGCAATTAATGACGGCGCTGTGGCAAAAATTGCAAACGCTGGATATGACGGTAGTGACTGACGCGCGCGGCACAAAAATTGAACAGTCGGCAAATGCAGTAGTTTTGCATACAGAGCCTGCCATGCAAATTAACGCCAAGCTAATTGTAGCGGCGGACGGTTTGCAATCATGGGTGAGGCAGCAAGCGAATATTGCAGTAAATGTAAAAAATTATCATCAAGTGGCGGTTGTGGCTAATTTAATGGCCGAATATCCGCATAATAATGAGGCAAAACAATGGTTTGGCGTGCATGATATTTTGGCGCTGTTACCTTTACCTAATCGCCATGTATCCATGGTGTGGTCAGTGTCAACCGAAAAAGCCGCTCAACTGTTAGCATTAACAAGTGAGCAACTGTGTGAGCAAGTGCAAGCGCAATCGCAAGGGTTGATGGGTAAACTAACACTAATTGGACAGGTGAAAAGTGCGGCACTTAATCAACAAACCGCATCGCAATTAATTGCTGAGCGCGTTGTTTTAGTGGGCGATGCGGCGCATCAAGTGCACCCTATGGCTGGCCAAGGTGTTAATTTAGGTTTTAGAGATGTAATGCAATTGGCACAATTAACGACTAAGCTACATCCAATGCAAGATATGGGTGAGCGCGCATTTTTGCGTCAATATGAGCGCGCTAGAAAAGCTGATGTAATGAGCATGAATAGCTTAACAAGCGGCTTGGATTATTTATTTGCAACAGAACAAACGCTACTAAAAAAATTAAGCAATTGGGGTTTAAAAGTCATTGCGCGGCAAGCTAGCCTTAAGAAATTACTGATTAAACAAGCCGTACATTAATACCGTTTTACCAATTTATACTATTTGAAAGTACATATGAAGTTAAAAATGAAGCCACTTAAATCATTGTTATTGTTATCAATGTTGGCTGTAAGTCACTTTTCAATGGCAGACGAAGCGAGCCTTAAAAAGGCTATTGAGGCTGCATATCCAAAATTTAAAGTGGATAGTGTTGTTAAAACGCCATACGCTGGCCTATATGAAGTATTTATGGGCGGACAAATTATTTATACAGATGAAAAGCTTAGTTTTATCATTGCGGAAGGCCGATTGGTTGATCCGAAATCGAAGAAAGACGTGACAGGTGAGCGTTTAGAAGAGTTGACCAAAATTGACTTTAATAGCCTGCCATTAGATCAGGCGATTAAGGTTGTTAAAGGCAATGGTAGCCGTAAGCTGGTGGTGTTTTCAGATGTGGATTGCCCCTATTGCAAGCAATTAGAGCGCAAGGAGCTCAGCAATATAACTGACGTTACTATTTATACGTTTTTATACCCAATCAATCAATTGCACCCCGATGCCGCTAATAAATCCAGAAGTATTTGGTGCTCAACAAACCGTGAAAAAGCGTGGACAGATTGGATTTTAAAAGATCAATTACCTACAAGCACAGGCAAATGTGAAGTGCCATTAGAGAAAGTGGGCGAATTAGCACGTAAATTTGGCATCACCGGCACACCAGCACTGATTTTTTCAGACGGAAAACGAGTACCAGGCGCTGTGCCACATAAAGAAATTGAGCGCTATTTACAAGCGGCAAGCAGCAAAGGT
>JAYWCF010000070.1:0-2325 GCA_043780715.1 Methylotenera sp.
CCCAATTGCTACTTTATACCCAAAATTAAGCAGCAAGCCCAATGCGCAAAGTACTTTGGCATTGCAAGGTTTTACGTTTACTTTAGATTTACTCAAACAATTACCCAATAGCGCCGATTTTTTTCAAGCTTGTGGGCAAATTCAGCTGGCGTATGACGTGCGCGAACAAGCCAGGCAGAATGCATTGTTAGCCCAACAAGAAACTGTATTTTTTCTAGCTTTAGATGCGCAAACTGCCAGTGAAATTGCAGGTATTCCGCTTAATGTTGGTGGTTTATTCTTGCCGCAAGCGGGTTGGGTTAAGCCACAAGCCCTTTGTGAAGCGCTAGTTAGCTTACCAAATATTAGCGTAATTTCGCACTCTAGGGCGCTGGATATTCAAAAAATCGATAATCACTGGTGCGTAACATTTGACAATAAAAACTTGCAAGCTGATGTGCTTGTTTTATGCAATGCCAATCAAGTGGCGCAATTTAGCTTATGCGCCAGCGTTTTTAGCACACCAGTACGCGGCCAAGTGAATTTTTTTGCGCCAACACCTGCTAGCCAATCCATTAAAAGTATTATTTGCAGCACGCATTATTTAAGCCCAGTTGTGGATAGCCTGCATTCAATTGGCGCGACTTATGCGCCTGATGATATGAACCCTGATTTATGCGAAGCCGATACTTTAGAGAATTGGCGCGCTTTGCAAAAAATATCCCCTGCTATTTTTAACAGTATTCAATCGCAGCAAGCACAAGGCCGCGTGGCGTGGCGCAGCCATACACAAGATTACTTGCCGCTGGCAGGCCAGATGTTGGATGAAAGCGCCTTGCGCAATCAACCGCCCCGTTACAACGCCAACCCTGCTGATTTGCCTTGGTTGCAAGGTTTATATGTGAATGCCGGGCATGGCTCTAAAGGCATTATTACCGCGCCAATTTGTGCCGAATTAATGGCTAATTTAATTGAAAATGAGCCACTAATAATGGATAAAAACCGTGCCAGCAAGCTGAATCCTAGCCGATTTTTGTTAAAAGAATTAGGCTTAAAGCAGTTGGCAAATTCGCTTATTGTATAAACTGCGTATTGAATTTAGATTAAAATCGCGTCATGCAAGAAAATGAAACCACACAAGCCCTAAAGCACTACCAGCAAGCCTTATTGCGCAATCCCAAAGATTTAGATGCGCAAATAAACTGCGCCAATTT
Organism: Methylotenera sp.; assembly: GCA_043780715.1. GTDB lineage: Bacteria > Pseudomonadota > Gammaproteobacteria > Burkholderiales > Methylophilaceae > Methylotenera_A. The sequence goes on from JAYWCF010000070.1 coordinate 1,194, forward strand.
ATGCGTAGAATTGCAACGTTTTGAAGAGGCTGCAGGCTATTTTCGGCGCATTGTGCGCGTGCTTAAACACAATATGCCAGCGCGCGATGCACTGTGTTTTGTGTTGCAAGAAATGGGCAATACCGCGCATGTCAACGCGCAATTTTTGCAGGCCGAAGCGTGCTTTGAAGATGCGCTCAATTATCAACCCAATAACGCCGTATTTTGGTACAACATGGCTAACGCGCAGCGTGAATTAAGCAAGTTGCCAGCCGCACTCAACAGCTTTAAGCAATCCATTCGATTTAACCCTAACGATGCCGATGCGCATAACAATTGTGGCAATGTGCAGCGCGAGTTGGGGCAGCTTAAATTGGCTATTGCCAGCTATGAAAAAGCGCTACAACTTAATCCCAATTTGCATCATGCCTTGGCGCACTTGGTGCACCAAAAACAGCATATTTGCGATTGGGATAATATTGATACACAAGTCCAGCGATTACGCGATTGGGTGACAACAGAGCCCAGCGCGCAAATATCCCCTTTTGCCTTTTTAAGTATGCAAGGCACGACTAGTTTTGAACAAAAGCAATGTGCCAGCAATTGGGCGAATAGCTTTTATAGCAAGCTAATTCAACAATCTAAAGCATTTGATTTTAGCGAATTGAAAAATCCTCAACAAAAGTTAAAAATTGGCTATTTATCAGCCGATTTCAGGCTGCACCCATTGGCTTTTTTAATTACAGAATTAATTGAAAATAGTGATAAAACGCAATTTGAAACAATCGCTTATTCTTATGGCAAAGATGACAAAACACCTGAGCGCAAACGTTTAGAAAAAACGTTTGATGCGTTTAACGATATTAAAAACTTATCGGATAGTGAAGCGGCGCAGAAAATTCACCAAGACGGTGTGGCGATTTTAGTGGATTTGACTGGCTTTACCCAAAACAGCCGCACTGGAATTGTGGCGCTAAAGCCAACGCCAATTAATATTAACTGGTTGGGCTTTGCTGGGACTATGGGTGAAATCGGGGGCGAAACAGCTGGCAAGCCGCTATTTGATTACGTGTTAAGCGATAAAGTGATTAGCCCAAACGCGGCGGAGATGAGCGAAAAATTGCTGTATCTGCCCTGCTATCAGCCCAATAAT
>JAYWCF010000071.1:0-6607 GCA_043780715.1 Methylotenera sp.
CGCCTTTTCGATTTCGTCTAACAACAACACGCAATAGGGTTGCTTGGTAATCGCCTCGGTCATCAAGCCGCCTTGCTCAAAACCCACATAGCCAGGAGGCGCGCCAATCAAGCGGCTCACCGCATGGCGTTCCATATATTCACTCATATCAAAGCGAATCAATTCAACGCCCATAATGTAGGCCAATTGCTTGGCCACTTCGGTTTTACCAACGCCAGTCGGGCCGCTAAATAAGAAGCTACCAATCGGCTTATTATTAGCACCCAAGCCGCTTCGCGCCATTTTAACGGCGGATGTCAGCGCTTCAATCGCTTTGTCTTGACCAAATACCACCGCTTTTAAATCGCGTTCCAATGTTTTAAGCGCATTGCGGTCGTCACTTGAGATATTTTTGGGCGGAATACGCGCAATTTTAGCCACAATATCTTCTATCTCTTTATTGCCGATGACTTTTTTCTGCTTGTTTTTAGGCAGAATACGTTGCGCCGCGCCAGCTTCATCAATTACGTCAATCGCTTTATCAGGCAAGTGGCGGTCGTTAATATATTTTGCCGCAAGCTCTGCCGCCGTAGTAAGGGCGCTGGCGCTATATTTCACGCCATGATGTTCTTCAAAGCGTGATTTCAAACCTTTTAAAATCTCAATGGTTTCAGCAATGCTTGGCTCAACCACATCCACTTTTTGAAAGCGGCGTGAAAGCGCATGGTCTTTTTCAAAAATACCGCGATATTCTTGATAAGTGGTTGCGCCAATACACTTAAGCGTACCATTTGAAAGGGCAGGTTTGAGCAAGTTGCTGGCATCTAAAGTACCGCCGCTGGCTGCGCCTGCGCCAATTAAGGTATGAATTTCATCAATAAATAAAATCGCCTCTGGTTTTTCGGCCAGTTGTTTCATCACCGCTTTTAAGCGTTGCTCAAAATCGCCACGGTATTTGGTGCCAGCCAATAACGCGCCCATATCCAATGAGTACACGGTTGCATTGGCCAATACCTCTGGAATTTCTTTTTCAACGATGCGACGTGCTAAACCTTCAGCAATTGCCGTTTTACCAACGCCTGCTTCGCCCACCAATAGCGGATTATTTTTGCGGCGACGGCATAATGTTTGAATCACGCGCTCAATTTCTGGGCCGCGACCAATTAACGGGTCAATTTTGCCGGCTAATACTTGCGCATTTAAATTAAGCGTAAAGTTTTCTAGCGCACCATTGGGTGCGGCTTCTGCTTCAGATTCGGTTTCAGCGCCTTCTGGTTTTACATCGCCTTCTGGTATTTTAGCCACGCCATGCGAAATAAAATTCACTACATCTAAGCGTGTAATACCTTGCTGATGCAAGAAAAATACGGCGTGTGAATCTTTTTCGCCAAAAATCGCCACCAGCACATTGGCGCCAGTGACTTCTTTTTTGCCGCTCGATTGCACATGCAACATGGCGCGCTGAATAACACGTTGAAAGCCTAGCGTTGGTTGCGTATCTACCTCTTCAGTGCCGCTAACAGTAGGGGTGTGTTCTTCAATATAATGATTCAGCTCAGTACGCAGCACATCAAACTTTGCGCCACACGCGCGTAGCACTTCTGCCGCGGTGGGGTTATCAATCATGGCTAACAATAAGTGTTCTACTGTAATAAGCTCATGGCGCTTTTGTCTTGCGTCCATAAATGCCATGTGCAAACTGACTTCAAGTTCTTGCGCGATCATTTTGTACCAACTTTCATTTACTTTTTACATTTACTTCCAGCGTCAGCTGGTACTTTTCGGCCAGCCTGCGCTGGTACTCTCAATTAACTACCAGTTAAGCAGGCTCTGAATCTACCGCCAGCTTAAGCTGGCTCTGTTACACACTGTAACGGATGTTGTGACTCTTTAGCATACGTTAGTACTTGTTTCATTTTGGTTTCCGCGATATCTTGCGGGTAAACGCCACACACACCCATTCCCTCTGTATGAACTTTGAGCATAATTTGCGTCGCTTGTTCACGGTTTTTGTTAAAAAAACGTTCAATGGTCTCAACCACAAATTCCATTGGCGTGTAGTCATCGTTTAGTAACAACACTTTATACATCGCCGGCAGTTTTGGTTTAACCGCGTTGGGTTTAATTGCAAGGTCTTGATTAGGATTTATGTTAGCCATTTGCTACTTTGTAAAGGGTGCTGCTTTGTTAAATACTTAATTGTATTTTGAGCCGACTGCGAAAAATTTCAAGCCTAATTTGAGTAGGGCTATTGAATTAGCCCTAAATTACGGAAAAATTTTCACGCTTTTAACGATTCTGTCCTGCGTTTGCATAATCTCAATTGTATGATTATTGATTCTAAAGCTGGTACTTGGTTCTGGGATATCTTCAAAATGTTCAAGAATCAAGCCGTTTAGCGTGCGTGGGCCATCTAGCGGAAAGTTAAGGTTGAGTTTTTTATTTAAATCGCGCAGGGCGCTGCTACCATCCACCAGCCAACTACCATCGGCTTCTTTGCGGTAGCTACCAACGCGGCTGGGCGATTGCGTGGTAAAGTCGCCAATCACTTCTTCTAAAATGTCTTCTAGCGTCACCAAGCCTTTAAATTCGCCATATTCATCTACTACTAAGGCAATGCGCTCTTGGTGCTCTTGAAACTGTTGAATTTGTGTATACAGCGGCGTGCCAGACGGCACAAAATAAGGTTCGCTAATAATATCGCGCAAGGCTTCTTTACTAATTTCGGCATCTTGCTGATAGCTGCGCAGTTGGTTAATTACTTTGCGCACATGAATAATGCCGATAATTTCTTCATTATCACCTTCGCGCGCTGGCAGACGGGTGTGATGACTGCTTGAAATGCGCTGCAAAATATCGTCAATCGGCGCGTCAAAATCAATCACTTCCACTTGCGTATGCGCGGTCATCACGTCATCAACGGTAATTTTTTCTAGGTCAAATAAATTCAGCAAAATAGTGCGATGCTTTTTAGGCATAAAGTGGCCTGCATCGGTCACAATGCTGCGCAATTCATCCATGGTTAACGATTGCGTGCTTTCGCTAAAGTTGATGTTTACTCTGAATAACCTTAGCAAAGCCTCAACAAACAAGTTAACAAACCACACCACTGGGTACAACACTTTAAGTAGCGGGTACAACACGTAACTACATAAAATACCTAATTTTTCGGGGTAGGCGGCAGCAATTACTTTGGGCGATATTTCACTAAAAACTAAGATAGCAAAAGTGACGGATAAGGTGCCTATCATCAACACCCATTCGCCTTCGCCAAACAATTCAACGGTAATAATGGTGACTAATGTGGCTGAAGCTGCGTTGGCAAAGTTGTTGCAAAGCAAAATCACGCCAAGTAGCTTATCTGTTTTGGCCAACAAGCTGCTGGCTAAACGCGCACCGCGATTGCCTTCTTTAACCAAATGCCTTAATCGATAACGATTAAGCGACATAAGGCTGGTTTCAGCCACAGAGAAAAAGCCAGAAATAAGTAGAAGCAAGGCCAAGATGCCAAGCTGGAGAGGGATCGGAATATTATCCAAGGAATGTTAAAACTTAAATAAACAAGTACGCAGTGTACCTGTTTATTTATTTAAAAATCAAGTAGTTAAGATATTAATTTTTGTGTTTTGCTATTAAGAAATGGCTTCTGCTGCTTTGTCTGCATCTTTTTTGTCAGACTCTTTCTTTTCAACATCACCAATTAAATTGGCACGATTAACGCCTAGCCACATGGCGATTGGGCAAGCGACCAATACAGATGAATAGATACCAAACAAAATACCAATCGTTAGGGCTAAGGCAAAGTTATGCAGCACTTCGCCACCAAATAACAACATAGAGCCAACCATGGTTTGTGTCATTAAATGGGTAATAACCGTGCGCGACATGGTGCGGGTAATCGCGTTATCAATCACTTGCACCACAGAAGCTTTACGCATTTTGCGGAAGTTTTCGCGCACGCGGTCAAATACCACTACTGATTCATTCACTGAGTAACCTAATACCGCCAAAATAGCCGCCAGTACCGTTAAGTTAAATTCCCATTGAAAGAAGGCGAAAAAGCCTAAAATAATCACTACATCGTGCATATTGGCGATAATAGCGGCTATTGCAAAACGCCATTCAAAACGGATAGCCAAGTAAGCCATAATGCCGGCACAAACTAGCAATAACGCTAATCCGCCGCTTTCATATAGCTCATCGCCAACTTGAGAACCAACGGATTCTACACGGCGCACTTCAGCGGTTGAATCGGCTTCTTTCAGCGCTTTTGTAACCGTTTCAGATAACTGCGCAATTGACATGTCTTTTTTAAGCGGCAGGCGAATCAGTACATCGTGGCTGGTGCCAAAATTTTGTACAGTGGCATCTTTTAAATCAATTGAATCAACCGCTTGGCGGATGCTATCAATATTAGCGCTTTGCGGATAATTCACTTCCATTACCGTGCCGCCAGTAAAATCCACGCCGTAATTTAGGCCTTTAGACCACAAGCAAAATACCGCTAATAAAAAAGTGATGAGTGAAATAGCCGTTGTGATTCGGCCATAACTCATAAACGGGATATCTTTTTTAATCCTAAATAATTCCATAATCCACTCTATCTAAAAAAAACAGCTATTAAGCTTTATAAATTTGGCCAATTGAAAGGTTGGTGACTTTGCGGCGATAGCCATAAATCACATTCACAATTGCGCGTGATACTAAAACAGCACTAAACATGGAGGTAAGAATGCCCAAAACGTGTACCACGGCAAAGCCTTTAATTGGGCCTGTACCAAACATAAATAGCGCTAAACCCGCAATTAATGTCGTTACGTTAGAATCTAAAATGGTATCAAACGCCCTGTCGTAACCCGCATGAATACTGGCTTGTGGCGTGTTGCCATTTCGCAATTCTTCACGAATACGCTCATTAATCAGCACGTTGGCATCAATTGCCATACCAAGTGCCAGCGCGATGGCGGCTAAACCCGGCAAGGTAAGTGTGGCTTGCAGCATTGAAAGAATAGCCACTAATAATAAAAGGTTAATGCCCAGCGCCAGCACTGAAACGCCACCAAATACCATGTAGTAAATCATCATCATCACCGCAATCGCAGCAAAGCCCCAAAGGGTAGAATGCACGCCGCGTTTAATGTTTTCTTCACCCATGCTTGGGCCAACGGTACGTTCTTCAATGATTTCCATTGGCGCGGCCAACGCACCAGCACGTAATAGCAGCGCAATGTCAGTGGCTTCTTGCGTATTATCCATGCCAGAAATCTGCACACGTCCGCCGCCAATTTCTTCATTAATCACTGGCGCGGTAATGACTTCGGTATTGCCTTTTTCAATCAGCAAAATCGCCATGCGTTTGCCTACATTGTCACGCGTTACGTTTTTAAAGATACCAGCGCCGCGGCCATCTAATGTTACATTAACAATTGAGCCACCGGTTTGGTTGTTCACACCCGGGCCAGCATCGGTAATTCGGTCGCCTGTTAGCACCACGTTTTTCTTCACCAAAATAGGGTTGCCATTGCGGTCTTTATACATTTCATCACCAAATGGCACTTGGCCTTTGGCAGCGGCTTCAAGTGTGGCTAAATCTTTTTTGTCTTCATCCACCATGCGGATTTCCAGCGTAGCGGTGCGGCCTAAAATCTCTTTGGCTTTGGCGGTATCTTGCACGCCCGGCAATTGCACCACAATGCGGTCAAAACCTTGTTGTTGAACGATTGGTTCGGCCACGCCTAGCTCATTAATACGGTTATGCAGGGTTTGCAAGTTTTGCTTAAGCGCAAATTCTTGAATTTTCTTTTTAGCGGCTTCACCAATGCTGGCGGTTAAAACAAACTCTTTGCCATCGGTCGAATCATTTAAAGTTAAATCAGGATAATCTTTGCTGAGTACTTTGCGCGCCGCTTCTAATTCTTTTGTATCGCTAAAACGCACTTGCACATTTTGACCTTCTCGTGAAATACCAAAGTAATTTACTTTTTCGCGGCGCAACGAAGTGCGGAAATCGCCCACATTGCTTTCGGCAGATTTGTCCAATGCCGCTTTCATGTCCACTTGCAACAAAAAGTGCACGCCACCACGTAAATCTAAACCCAAATACATTGGCTTAGCACCAATGCCCAATAGCCAATTTGGCGTTTGCGATAACAAATTTAACGCTACTGTGTAGTCTTTGCCTAAATTAGCAATCAACTTATCTTTGGCTTTGATTTGCGCTTCGGGGTCGGCAAAACGCACTTTTACGCCGCTGGCATCCAAATAAATGCCGTTAAAAGGCACATTAGCTAATTTAAGCGTTGCTTCCACTTTATTAAGCAAAGCCGCATCTGCCTTAAGCGATGATTTAGCTGGGCTAACTTGTACAGCAGGCGATTCACCGAAAAAGTTGGGGATGGTGTAAAGCAGCCCAATTAAAATAACGACGGCAATTAGAATGTATTTCCAGGTAGGGTAGCGGTTCATAAATGCGGCTCAAAAATACTAAATTAGCAAGAGTGTATTTAGTAGTAAGTTATTGGTTTAAATGGATTTTAAAAGGATTAAATCGCTTTAATAGTGCCAGGTGGTAATAAGGTTTGAACAGCGTGTTTTTGCACATTAACCGTTGTGTTAGCCGCAATTTCAA
>JAYWCF010000072.1:0-2319 GCA_043780715.1 Methylotenera sp.
GCCATGGCTAAATTGGCACCCGGCCCAGCGGCGGCTACCCAAAGCATATCGCGCTTGGGGTGGCGCAATTTCATAAAATTAACTGGCACAGGCTTGGCCCAGCCAAAAAAGATGCCGCCAACCAACATAGTAATGCTGGGCACAATTACAGTGCCAACCAAATCAATATGGCGGATGGGATTGAGCGAAATGCGGCCTAAATTGTGCGCGGTCATATCACCGTAATAGCGCGCAGCGTAGCCATGTGCGGCCTCATGCACGGTAATGGCTAACACCATGGGAATGGCGGTGACCGCAATACGCTGAACGGTGGTAAGTGATTGCAGTGCGTTTAAAAGACTAAAAAAATCCATATTATTTTCTTTTTATAAATGACTATTAAAAACCAAATGGTTAAAAACCAAACGGCGCGGCATCTGCTACACCTTGGCGAATTAAGGCAGGCTCGGCGGCGGTTAAATCTATTACGGTAGTAAGGCCTGCCAAACTAATCGCTGAATCTATCACTAAATCCACTTGGCTTTCTAAGCGTTCGCGAATTTCCCACGCTTCGTTTAACGGCGCATCGTCATCTGGCAGTTGCAATGTCATGCTTAACATGGGCTCTGCCAGCTCATCCAACAATGCTTGTACCACCAAATGATTAGGCACACGAATGCCAACTGCGCTACGTTTAGGGTGCTGCAAGCGGCGCGGCACCTCACGCGTGGCTTTTAAAATAAAGGTAATTGCAGCTGGCGTATTGGCTTTAAGCAGCCTAAATTGGCTGTTATCCACTTGCGCGTACACGCTTAATTCACTTAAATTGCGGCAAACTAAAGTAAATAAATGATCATCACCTAAGCCACGAATTTGGCGAATTCTATCTTGCGCCTCTTTAAAACCAATCATGCAACCCAAGGCATAGCTTGAATCAGTTGGGTAAGCAATTACGCCGCCCTCACGCAAAATTTCCACCGCATGCTTAATCAGCCGTTGTTGAGGATTGTCGGCGTTAATAACAAAATATTGCGCCATATAAAGTCAGCTTAAATGTTGCGCTTCTGGCCAATCCGCCCACACAGGGTCGCACCCAGCCGGCAAATCGGGCATGCAACCCATTGCCATATATGATAAACCGGGGCCGTGATAATCAGAACCCAAGGAAGCCTTTAAGCTAAAGCGATGCGCGATTTTGGCAAATTGCTGATATTGCGGTGGGTTATGGCTGCCTGTTACTACTTCAATTGCAGCGCCGCCTAAGGTTCTAAATTCGTGCATCAGCAACATCATATTAATGGTGCCCAAATCGTAACGGCCCGGGTGCGCAATCACCGCTTGGCCGCCAGCATTATTAATCAAGCTCACGGCTGATTCTAAATCCATCCATTTATGGTCAACAAAACCGGGTTTGCCTTTGACCAGAAACTTTTTAAAGACCGATTTGACATCTTTAGCATGGCCATTTTTAACCAAAAACTGGGCAAAATGGCTGCGCGTTAAAATGCTTTGTTTGGCGATTTCTTTTGCGCCTTCATAAGCGCCTGCAATACCTGCTTTGGCTAAGCCTTCGGCCATTTGCACCGCGCGTTCATCGCGCCCAATGCGCACACCAGCCAGCGCACTTTTTAGCTCTTCATTTTCGGCATCAAACTTTAGGCCCACAATATGTAAGGTACGTTTTTTCCAAGTCACCGAAACCTCCACGCCATTAACAAAATGAATGTCATGCTCAAGCGCCGCGCTGCGTGCGGTTTGCAAGCCAGTAATATCGTCATGATCGGTTAATGCCATTACTTTTATGCCACTTTTTGCCGCCAGCGCCACAATATCTTGCGGTGCTAATAAGCCATCAGAAATGGTAGAGTGGCAATGTAAGTCTATCTGTGCAGCCATAAATATTTTTCGGTCATCGAATGTTTTGCAAACAATTGTAAATCATAGCAAAATACAACCTTTACAGATAGTTAAGCTTTTATTAAGACCACTCAAATTCTAAGGCACGCATGAAATTTCTCTTTGATTTAATTCCGGTTATTTTATTTTTTGTGGGCTTTAAGCTTTACGGTATTTTTGCCGCCACGGCCATTGCCATTGCCGCCACTATTGCCATGATTATCTACGCTAAAATCCGCCATGGCGTGGTTGAAAAAATGCTGTTAATCAATGGCGCCATTATTGGTGTGCTGGGCGGCGTAACGCTTTTGCTGCACGACAAGACTTATATTATGTGGAAACCAACCGTGCTGTATTGGTTGCTAGCAGTTGTATTATTGGTGGCGAATTTATTCTTTAAGAAAAATTTTATTCAACAAATGATGGGCAAAATGCTAGACGCGC
>JAYWCF010000073.1:0-2312 GCA_043780715.1 Methylotenera sp.
CCGGTTTACTTCTTGATCAATCTCAGCTTTTGCATTTGTAACAATGCGCTCGCCTTCAACTTTGGCATTGCCTTTAGCTTCTTCTACGATTTGTGTGGCACGCTTTTCAGCTTGCCCAACAATCTCAGAGGCTTTTTGCTTAGCTTCATTCAAAGTCACCTCAGATTTTTTAGCCGCAACTTCAAGCGCATTTTTGCCTTCGTGTGCAGCTGCCAAACCATCCGCGATTTCTTTTTGGCGTGTTTCGATGGCTTTTAATAAAGGCGGCCAAACGAATTTGACGGTAAACCAAATTAAAATCGCAAACGCAATCGCTTGTGCAATTAATGTTAAGTTAATATTCATGTTGTTTCCAGATATTGGCTTTTAAATGAGCAGCAATAAATAAATAAATAAATAAATAGTTTATACCGCCAACTAAATAATATTTTAGCCTGCTACTTGTAATGCGCCCAATAATGGGTTTGCAAACGCAAACATCATCACAATACCAACAGCAATAATGAACGAAGCATCGATAAGACCCAATAGTAAGAATACTTTACCTTGTAATTCTGGAATCATTTCTGGCTGACGTGCAGCACCTTCTAAAAAGCTAGAACACATAATACCAATACCAATACATGCACCCAATGCGCCTAAACCAACCATAAGACCTAAACCGATTGCGGTGTAAGACTGAATCATTGCTATTGCTTCCATTTTGTTACCCTCTCAAGTGAAAATTATTACTAAATTAATTAAAACAAAAACTACTTCAAAAATACTTACTGCAAAACAATTAATGCGATTCGTGCGCCATAGACAAGTAAACTACGGTCATCATCATAAAGATGAACGCTTGTAAGGCCACAATTAATATGTGGAATATTGACCAAGCAGCACCCAATAAAGCGCCTGAAATTGTGCCGGCAATACTGGTTGCAGCTAGCATACCAATGAGCATGAAGATAACTTCACCAGCATACATATTGCCGAATAAACGCAATGAATGTGATAGTGGTTTTGAAATGTATTCAATCATATTGAACGCAAAATTTGCTAAGAATAACAGCGGGCTAAGCAACAGGCCTATAGCGCCACCTATACTTTTAGGCGCTTTAAAACTAGGTGAGCCAAAAGGTGAGCAGAAAACTTCATGCACCCAGCCACCTAAGCCTTTGACTTTGATGCTAAAAAATATCATCAATATCCACACGGATAACGCTAAGGCGAAGGTGGTATTAACATCTGATGTGGGCACTGGACGCCATTTAGTATGCTCGCCACCAATCAAATTAGCCGCGCCAGCTACCCAGTCTACAGGTAAGAAATCCATTGCGTTCATGGCTAATACCCATAAGAACACGGTTAAAGCAGCGGGAGAGATAAAGGCGTGGCGATTACCATGGAAAATATTTTTGACTTGACCGTCAACAAAACCAAACACTAACTCTACAAATGCTTGCGATTTACTTGGCACGCCAGCATGCGCCTTACGTGCAACCGACCAGATGAGCAACATCACCAATAAACCCAGCACAACGGAAGTAATTAAAGTATCTACATGGATAGTCCAAAAGCTTTCAAGGTTGGTATTACCGCTTACACCCTGCGCGTTAAAGCTTAAATGATGCTGAATATACTCATTAGGCGTTAATGCCTCTTTTACGTGTTCTGTTGCCATATTAATACATGCCTAATTTAAGGTAAATTATGTTTAATTGTCTTTATATTTTTATATCGGTTTTATTTAGCTTGCCAATTGCCGCGCCCGAAATAAGAGCCGTAGCCGCCATACCTGCCAGCATTGCGGCTGGAATAATTTGTTTGTATAACTTAAAGGCTAAAAACAATACCGCAATAATGATTAATATTTTAATGGCTTCTGCCTTTAATAAATTAAGCAATGCTGCGGATGGCGTTTTGACTTCACGATTTGCAATTTTGCTTGCAAAAAATGCGGCAAATATCACCGAAAACCCACCAATAAAAGCTGAAACTCCTGCGTGAAGCCCAAAAAATGCGAATGCGCCTATTGTAACTAGCGCCGTTGCAATCAGCTGTAAGCGCAACATATTGCTAAAAACTGCCACAGATGTTGTATTTTTCATAGTTGTAACATTTTTAAAGACGGCGTTTTTAAAATACAAACTTCTTTAAAAATTGGCTTATTAGCAAAGTCCGCGATTTTGAGTTATTACGCGTTTTTAGTCAAGTACTTTTATCAATCAAAATGAGACAACTTACCAATTAAAATTAGGTGTTTAGCGCGACATTTTAGCAATAATATCGTCTAGCTGATCTAAATTGCTGTAGCTGATTTTTAACAT
>JAYWCF010000074.1:0-2309 GCA_043780715.1 Methylotenera sp.
ACATGATTTCTAATTTAGCGCTGGCTGGCGGATTAAGCTGGGCCAGCGGATTGCGGCTTTATCTCACTGTTTTTTTGGTGGGCGCACTGGCCAGGTATAACATTATTGATTTACCTTCAAGCTTGGATATATTAAGCAATCCAATGGTGCTTATTGTGGCTGGCGTGTTGTGCGTGATTGAGTTTTTAGCCGATAAAATTCCTTACGTGGATAGCGCTTGGGATTCGATTCAAACCTTTATTCGCATTCCTGCTGGTGCCTTGCTGGCCATGGGCGCCATCAACACCAGCGACCCAATGATTGCAACGATTACCGCACTGCTTGGTGGCTCATTAGCCGGTGCAACACACGCTACCAAAGCAGGTAGCCGCGCGCTAATTAATACATCACCAGAACCCGTTAGCAACATTGCTGCCTCTTTAAGCGAAGAAGGCTTGTTATTAACGGGCGGCTGGTTGGCGCTAATGCACCCCGCCGTGTTTATTGGTTTGTTATTGGGATTTATTGTGTTTATGTTTTGGCTTTTGCCAAAATTATGGCGCGGTATCAAGTTAGTGTTAGGTAATGTCGGCAAAGTAACACGCGCCTAGAGGATTCACAAACTAAGTGCCTGCGCGAGCGAATTACTGCGTTACTCGGCACTCATAATCTCGCCATACTTAATGTACTATCTCGATTTCTGCGTTCCGTGCGCCTTGTACTTCATCGCGCTCAACGACTTATTTCATGAATCCTTACTTTAGATTTTTTGATTTTTCCATAAGCGCGTTTGACTAATCACCATTAACGCAATCAGCAAATAAACCAGCATGGCAAGTGCTAAGCCCATCACACTACCCCACACCAAGGGCACAATTAATCCTGCTGATACGGTAGAAAACAGCATTTGAATAAAGGCTTGGCCCGATGCCGCTGTGCCGCGAATTTTGGGGTGGCGGTCTAAGGCGGCAAGCGAAATAATGGGCAATACTAAAGCCATGCCCACATTAAATAATGCAATTGGTAAGATATTAAAAACAGGGCTTAGCGGCAAGTAATAACAAACGGCAACGTTAACAAACACAATCAAAAACATCCAACTAAAAGCAGCATTTAGCACGGTTTTTGCCGCATATTTACCAGCTGCATATTTGGCTAAATAAGAACCCAGCACCATGCCGCATACGGTTGGCACAAACAAATAGCCATATTGCTGCGGACTTAAGCCTAAATGTTTGCCCAAAAATACCGGGCTAGCTAATACATAGATAAAAAATGCCGAAAAGCAGGCGCCAATGGTAATGCCTAACTTGGCAAATTCTGCATCGCCAAATATGGTTTTATAGCTGGCTATTACATTTTTGGCCGATAGTTTTAATCGCTTTTCGGGCGGCATGGTTTCTGGCAGAAAAGTCACTGACGCCCACAAAGTGACCGCTGCATAAATCGCCAAAAAGATGAATATCGCCTGCCAGTGAATGCCCAATAACAAGCCACCAATAATGGGCGCGATGGCTGGCGCAATGCCAAACAGCATTTGAATAGTGGCCATTACTTTTTGAGCAGCAGCACCTTCAAATAGGTCGCGCACCATGGCGCGCGCCACCGTGTTACCCGCTCCACCACTGGCGCCTTGCAATGCCCGAAAGAACCATAAGGTTTCGACATTAGGCGCAAATGCACAGCCTATACTCGCCAACACAAACACGCCCAAACCCCATTTTATGGTGGCAATACGGCCAATTGAATCTGAAATCGCGCCATGCCACAGCGTCATTAAGGCATAAGGCAACAAATACACCGTCAAACTTTGCTGAATATGCACGTCAGATGTTGCTAAATCTGCACCCATGGCGTGAAATGCAGGCAGGTAGGTATCGATGGCGAACGGCGCCAATGCGGCCAGCGCAGCTAAAACATATACCAGGATATTAGAATGATTTTTCATCTTATTATTATATCTGTCATACCGACGCAAGTCGGTATCTAGTGACTTTAAAAACAAAAATGGATTCCAGCCTTCGCGGGAATGACAGTGAGTGAAGCGGTGTTATAGGTTACGGCAAAGCGTGAAACTCTTCTACACGCTCTCTGTCGCCAGTGGCATATTTTTTAGAATTTTTATCGGTTCTGAAAATAATCGGTTGCGATGAAAGTACCGGATTTTTGCTGTCTTCAATCGCTTTTTCAATTAAATGATGATTGGGCGATAGTGAACAAACTGGGTCGGCACTTTCAGCGTCGCCTGTCAGCAAAAAGGCTTGGCAGCGGCAGCCGCCCAAATCGTTCATTTTTTCTGGGCAGGTAACACATGGCCCTTTCATCCAATC
>JAYWCF010000075.1:0-6562 GCA_043780715.1 Methylotenera sp.
TGTTAGCAGACATTAATACAACGCTAGTTAGCGCGCTATTTATCGCTAATTTTAAAATGGCAACTTTAGGTTTTCTATAGTTTTGCTGGGCATTGATTGTTAAAGCTTGAGTCATTACTTTTCCTATTTACAATAATGTATTAATTTGTAGACGAATCTTAATACAAATGAGAATCAGTTTCAATTAAAACGTAAAGTTAAGTAAAGATTATTGGCTTAACAAAGTAAATTGTTGTTAAAAAGTTGAAAGTTGCGCTGGAACAGCGTGTAATTGCCAATGCTTGATGGCCCAAAGCCAAGTCTCTTGCACACTATTAAATTTTAATTCTTCTGGGGGCTGTTGACCCAGTACGTTTAGGGCCTGCCAAATTTGTTGACCAATTAAAGCGTTATCTATTGGCTTTGCTAATGTTTGCTTGCTAAGCTTTTCGCCAGCGGCATTTCGCGCAATGGGAATATGTGCGTAGTGCGGCGTTGGTAAATTTAAGCGTTGCTGCAGATAAATTTGGCGCGGGGTAGAATTGAGTAAATCGGCACCACGCACCACATGCGTAACGCCTTGCGCGGCATCATCAACCACCACCGCTAGTTGATAAGTAAAGTAACCATCGGCGCGTTTTAATACAAAATCGCCTACTTGATTTTGCAGCTTGTGCGTTATTTTGCCTTGAATAATATCTTGAAAAGTAATTTCAGATTCGTCTACACGCACACGCAAAGCGCAAGCTGTATTGGGTTTAATGGCGTGATTTAAACAAGTTTTGGGATACACAAAACCATCGATGCCGACTATATTAGATGAATCGGCGATTTCTTTGCGCGTGCAAGTACAGGGGTAAATCAGCTGTTGATTTTGCAAAGTTTTTAAGGCGGCTTCGTAAAAGCTATTACGCTCGCTTTGGCGCCAAATATCACCATCCCATTCAAAGCCAAAAGCCGTTAGCTGCTGCAAAATGGTTTGCGCCGCACCAGCTATTTCGCGCGGCCTATCTACATCTTCCAGCCTTAATAACCATCGGCCTTGATTAAATCGTGCATCGCAATAACTGGCTACTGCTGCCAGCAAAGAGCCAAAATGCAAAGGCCCTGTGGGTGAGGGTGCAAAGCGGCCGATATAAGGCATGATATAGTGGCGGCCAAGTAATTAATGCATGAAGTATAATGCTAGTGCACGGCTTGCACATAAGGTGGAATATGCCAAGTTTGCAATTGTTTACCTAGCATTTGCAAGCTGCACTCCATGCGTTCTGCGCCGTTGGCCGATACTTCAAACGCATATGTTCTAACTAATTGTGCGTGGCCGCGATTATCTCGGCCCATGCGGATTTTATTACAAGCAACGGTTTCGTCTAGCAGTTGTAATTGATAACGGCTAGCTAGCTCGCGGCCAAGCATAATGGCGATTTCACGTTTGGCGATGCTATCTTGCCAAAACCAAGCGGCTAGTATTAATAATGCCAGTAATATAAGTTCAAACATGGGTTAACTTTTAAATAAAGATTAAGAATAGTGTTGATTAAGTAATATGGTCTGTATTTAATATGCGTTTTTTATTGATAGTTTTCAATAGATTATGCAGTAGAATTTAATAATAGTTTAACTAACCTGACAAAACTAGCGATTTATGATGATTCAGCAACGCGAACAACAAGCACTCGAAGTGTACTTTAAGCTATTGTCCGCTAAGGGCTTTGGCCCAGAAACATTTGTGCAACGCACCAATTTTTTAAATAAATTATTGCCTATTTTGGCCGATGTAGAAATTGACGGCGGCGAATATCGTCTTGCAATTGAATCGGCCATGGATACGGTGCCTGCAGACGATTGGCCAGAATGCTTGATGGTTTCGCGTGAGTATTTCCCGTTTTGGATGAACGATTTGAAAGCGGTAGCGCAATTTAACAAAGCCATCACCAAAGACCAATTGCCGTTAGATTGGAAACCAGCACCTATTAGTTTAAGTAGTCTTTGGAAAACAGTAGACCTAGAAAAATTTTCAACCACCGATAGTTGGGCTATAAAAGGCTACAACAAAGCGCTGCGCAACGAAAATGCCGATCAAACCTTAATTGATACGCGCGTTAAATTAGCCAAAATTTTATTAGTACGTCTAAAAGATGCACCCGATAAAAGTAATAAAGTATTTCGCACAACGGTAGATGCTACTTTGCCTTTATTTGAAGTGAAAAAAAACCGCCGCTTGTTTTTGGTGGTTGTGCGTGAGTTTTTTCACTTTTGGTCGGGAAATCCAGAGGCCGAAAAATTTGTTCTGAGTGCTAATTCGGTCAGCATGCTTTAAGCCAATTTTTGCATATCAATATTGCACATTATTAGTGCTATAAATTGTGCATTGCACTAATAATGTGCGCACTACCAATGACGCTTAAAAAAATCCCTTTAAAATCAATCGTGCACAAATGGCTTGATTGTTGCTTATAAAGCCCTGTTTTTGTACTATATGACAATAATTATTATTATTTTGGGGATGAAAAATGGAAGCACTCGTTTCGGCGAATGATGTTTTATTTGTATTGCTAGGCGCCATTATGGTGCTTGCCATGCATGCAGGCTTCGCCTTTTTAGAGGTGGGCACGGTTCGCAGCAAAAATCAGGTAAACGCACTGGTTAAAATTATGGTCGATTTTTCTATTTCGACTATCGCTTATTTCTTTATTGGCTACAGCATTGCGTATGGCGTTAGCTTTTACAGCGGTGCAGAGATTTTAGCTGCCAAAAATGGCTTCGATTTAGTTAAATTCTTTTTCTTACTTACATTTGCGGCCGCCATTCCAGCCATAGTTTCTGGCGGAATTGCAGAACGCGCCAAATTTAACCCGCAAGTAGCCGCTACTTTTTTAATCGTCGGTTTTGTGTATCCGTTTTATGAGGGCATTGCTTGGAATAGCCATTATGGCTTTCAAGATTGGCTGTTAGCCAGCTTTGGTGCCAAGTTTCACGACTTTGCAGGCTCTGTTGTGGTGCATGCCATGGGCGGCTGGATTGCGTTAGCGGCGGTTATTTTGTTAGGCGCGCGCACAGGCCGTTACGGCAAAGATGGCCGTCTACATGCGTATCCGCCGTCAAACATTCCGTTTTTAGCCTTAGGCGCGTGGATTCTTACAGTAGGTTGGTTTGGCTTTAATGTCATGTCAGCGCAAGCCGTGCAGGGTATTTCTGGCTTGGTGGCGGTTAATTCGCTTATGGCTTTAGTGGGCGGCACATTGGCAGCCTTGTTAATTGGCAAAAATGACCCGGGTTTTGTGCACAATGGCCCATTAGCTGGCTTAGTAGCGGTTTGTGCCGGCTCCGATGTCATGCATCCGCTAGGCGCGCTTGCAACAGGCGTAGTGGCTGGTGGCTTATTTGTGTGGGCATTTAACTTAACGCAAAATCGTTTAAAAATTGATGACGTATTAGGCGTGTGGCCGCTGCATGGTTTGTGTGGCGCTTGGGGTGGCTTGGCTGCTGGTATTTTTGGCGCAAAAGCACTTGGGGGTTTAGGCGGTGTTAGTTTTATGTCGCAATTAATCGGCACTTTTTTAGGTATTGGTATTGCTTTAGTGGGCGGATTAATCGTGTATGGCGGACTTAAAAAGTTAACAGGCATCCGCATGACAGCAGAAGAAGAATACGATGGTGCTGATATTAGTATTCATAAAGTAGGCGCGACTGCTGACGATTGATACTGTCAGAGCTGACTCTGAGAATTAATAAGTCCAGCGCAACCGCTGACGATTAAATAGTCGTTATAAGTTTTATCTCTAAATAAACGCCATGCTAAAATAAAGCATGGCGTTTTTTCATGTAATTATTCCCGCAGCTGGCGTTGGAAACCGTATGGCGAATGTGCTGCCCAAGCAATATATTCCGCTTGCCGGCAAGCCAATGATTTCGCATTGCATTCAAACTTTTTTCAATCATCCGCGCATTGCGGGTATTCATGTTGCGCTGAATCCTGAAGACGATTTTTGGCGCAGCCTAACACTAGAGCCAGAAAGCCGTTTGCATTTGCACTACACCGGCGGCGCGACGCGTGCCCAAACGGTGTTAAATACATTAAATGTGATAGAACCAACCTTAAAAGCTGACGACTGGATTTTGGTGCACGATGCGGCTAGGCCAGGTTTAACACATGATTTGCTAAGCCATTTAATTAGCACATTAGAGCATGATGCTGTAGGCGGATTATTAGCGTTGCCAGTGGCCGATACTTTAAAGCAATCGCTTGAAAATCAGCTAGTGGCGCAAACCATTGCGCGCGCTAATTTATGGCAAGCACAAACGCCGCAAATGTTTCGATTTTCTACATTAAAAAGCGCATTAAGCCAATTTGGCGCTAGTGTAACGGACGAATCAGAAGCGATTGAAGCCTTAGGTTTGAAACCAACATTAGTGCAAGGTGAATTGCGCAATTTAAAAGTCACTTATCCGCAAGATTTACAACTATTAGAAGCATTATTAACTGCAGAAAAATTAAAAGGGTGCGCATGATACGAATTGGTCACGGTTTGGATGTGCATGCCTTGGTTGCAGGCAGAAAATGCATCATCGGCGGGGTAGATGTGCCACATGATAAGGGCTTAGATGGCCACTCAGACGCCGATGTTTTGCTGCATGCCATATGCGATGCGCTGTTAGGCGCGGCGGCAATGGGCGATATAGGCAAGCATTTTCCGCCAAGTGATAACACTTATAAAAATGCCGATTCGCGCGTTTTATTGCGGCATGTAGTGGCACTTTTGCATGGCCAACATTACACAGTGAATAATATTGATGCTACCGTTATTTGCGAAGCGCCAAAGCTTTCAAAACACACCGCGCAAATGTGCGCTAATATCGCGGCAGATTGCCAAATAGCACTTAATCAAGTAAACGTAAAAGCCACCACCACTGAAAAATTAGGCTTTACAGGCCGCGGTGAAGGCGTTGCGGCAGAGGCTGTTTGTACGATTGTTCTAAACCCAAAGTAAAAACCTATAAAAACCGTCATTCTGAGCCCAATATTTGAATTGGGCGAAGAATCCAGACTTAACCGCCTAAAACTAGATTCTTCGCTACGCTCAGAATGACGTAGTTGGTTTAAACTAAAATTTTCATCCTGTTTTAAATTCGCACTATTCTTTAAATTGTCACTCGTATCACTAATAATATTTTTACAGAAAATACAGTAATCCACTATGTACAATTGGTTTCAAAGCCTAGCAAAGCCTTTCCCCGATGCCATCATCAGCACGCCACCCAAAAACTTTTGGCAATTTGCGTGGGATTGCACAGCAGGCATGCGCCCATTTTTATTGGGCATGACTATTTTTACCGGCATGATTGGCGCGTTTGAGGCATTGCTGTTTGCCATGATGGGCAAAGTGGTGGATTGGTTAAGCGATATTCCGCCGCAATTATTATGGCAGCAAGAGGGTAATCGCTTAATCATTCTGGCAGGCATTTTGTTGCTTAGTACGCTGTTTATTGTGTTGCAAACTTTGTTTAAACATCAAGCATTGGCGGGTAATTTTCCTATGCGCCTGCGCTGGAATTTCCATCGACTGATGTTGAATCAAAGCATGAGTTTTTACCAAGATGAATTTGCAGGACGCGTGGCGGCAAAAGTGATGCAAACCGCACTGGCTGTGCGCGATGTATGGTTTATTGTGGCCGATATCATGATTTACGTGATTGTGTATTTTGGCACTATGGTCACTATTGTGGGCTATTTCAATCCGCTTATTACCATCCCATTTTTGGTGTGGTTGGCCTGTTATGTGGCATCGCTCAGTTATTTTGTGCCTAAATTAAGCAAAACATCGCAACGCCAAGCCGATGCGCGCAGCCTAATGACAGGCCGTATTACCGATGCTTACACCAATATCAGTACGGTAAAATTATTCAGCCATGCAGGCCGCGAGGCGGGTTATGCCAAACATGCCATGCAAGATTTTCTGGGCACTGTGCACGGCCAAATGAAATTAGTCAGCTCAGTCGAAATCGTTAATCACATACTCAATATGCTGCTAATTATTGCCACAGGCTTAACGGCTTTATGGCTATGGAGTATTGGTGAGGTAACAGTGGGCGGTGTAGCGGCGGCAACAGCCATGGCGTTGCGCCTAAACGGCGTTTCACATTGGGTAATGTGGGAAATGACATCGCTATATGAGCAAGTGGGTACGGTGCAAGACGGCATGAACACATTGACCATGCACAACAATATTAACGATGCAGCAGATGCAAAACCATTACAGGTGAAGCAAGGTGAAGTGGTGTTTGATGCGGTGAATTTTAACTACGGCAAAGTGCTGTCCAGCCAGCATAAACAAGTATTAAAAAATCTCGATTTAACCATTCAAGCAGGCGAAAAAGTAGGGCTGGTAGGGCGCTCTGGCGCGGGAAAATCCACCATTGTTAACCTGCTATTGCGCTTTTATGAGGTTGAAGCTGGACGCATTTTGATTGATCAGCAAAACATTAATGCCGTTACCCAAAATAGCTTACGCGCCAGCATTGGCATGGTCACGCAAGACACAAGCTTACTACACCGCAGCGTGCGCGACAATATTTTATACGG
>JAYWCF010000076.1:0-2291 GCA_043780715.1 Methylotenera sp.
ATCTAGCTGGTCGCTTTCAACCAATTGGTACAAATCCAACCATTATTGTGGATGTTGCGCATAACCCGCAAGCAGCGCAATCGCTCGCACATAATTTGCAAAAAATGCCCTGCACAGGCAAAACACTTGCCGTATTTGCCATGCTAATTGATAAGGATATTAACGGCGTAGTTAGTGCCGTAAAGTCGCAAATCGATGCTTGGTATTTGGCAGATATTGAGGCTTTGCGTGGTGCAAAAGCCTTCGATTTACAAGTTGCGCTTAATCAACAAGCGATTAAAAAGCCAATACAATTGTTTGCTAGCGTAACAACTGCGCTCGCTGCAGCCTGTATTGACGCCAATAAAAATGATAGAATAATCGTGTTTGGTTCGTTTTACACAGCCGCAGATGCGATTGGCTGGGCGAGTGCGGCGACTTGAAAAATCGCATTTCATCGCCATCATCATTAATTGCGCATATCTATAAGCGCACGGCTTAAAGGCATTTACATGCAAAAAGAAACTGTTGGCGACCAAGAGTTAAATTTAAAAAAACGTGCGCGCCGTCGTCTGGTTGGTGCTGTTGCCTTGGTTTTATTGATGATTATTGTATTGCCAATGATCTTAAAAGACCGCGCTGCAAGCAGCCCACAAGACAAAATTACCATCAGCCTGCCAGGTGAGCAGCAAACAGTTACGCCAGCTACGCCTAGCGATTTTGATTCTAGTATTGTACCAGCCGAGCCTGCTACGCCAGATTCACCAGCATCACCAAGTATTGAAACAAGCGAGCCTGCAGCGCAGACAGTTGACCCAGAAGCCGCGGCAGCAAAACCTGAAATGCCAGCGCCAGTAAAACAATCACCGCCTAAAGAGGTCACTAAACCTAAAGATTCAGCGGCACATCATTTTTATGTGCAAATTGGCGTATTTTCAGATGAAGCCAACGTGAAGCAGTTACAAGGCAAGTTGAGCGATTTGGGTTACAAATCGCAAACTGAAAAAATTGACACAGCAAAAGGTAAAAAAATACGCTTACGCACGCAATTGTTTGGCGATAGGAATGAGGCCGCCATTGCTTTAGAAAATATTAAAGACGCAGGTTTAACTGGTATGGTGGTGAGTCAATAATGGGTATTAATTGCATGAGTATTAATTACATGAGCACTAATTGTTAGCATATTACTTCTTGGTTTGCAGGTAAATTGTTTGATATGACCAGTTTTGATTACAGCGTTTTACTGATTATTGGTATATCAATTATCGTGAGCATGATGCGTGGCGCGGTGCGCGAAGTATTAGCAATTGTAGGCTGGCTGGCGGCTTTTTATGTGGCAAAAACCTACGCAACCCAGCTTATCCCGTTGTTGCCAGCCGATATTCCAAGCGAGCCACTTAAAATATTGGCGGCTTTTGTCATACTGTTTTTGGCTGCACTACTTATTTCTAGCTTGTTGTGCATTGCACTTTCTGGCGTTATAAAAAAAATCGGCCTAAATTGGCTTAATCGTGGCATAGGGGCTATGTTTGGCTTTGCGCGAGGTTTATTGATTGTTTGTGTGCTAGTATTTTTGACTGGTTTAACCAGTTTTCCAAAAGATGAGCGTTGGACCAACGCCATGTTTAGCTCGCCGTTAGAGGCGCTGGTAAAAACAATGTTACCGCTTGTGCCGCAAACAGTCGCTAAACACGTAAAATACGACTAAGATTCATTCTTGTATTCATTTTGGTATTTACTTTAGTATTCAAATTTTAGGATTGCTACCCATATGTGTGGAATTTTAGGCATCGTTGGTAAAAACCCAGTCAACCAGTTGTTGTACGATGGCTTACTGGTATTGCAGCATCGCGGGCAAGATGCTGCGGGTATTGTCACCTGCGATGGCAACACATTTTTTATGCATAAAAACAATGGCTTGGTAAAAGATGTATTCCAAACCCGTCACATGCGTAGCTTAGTTGGCAACGCAGGCATTGGCCATGTGCGTTACCCCACGGCAGGCTCTTCTAGTGCGGCAGAAGCACAGCCTTTCTATGTGAATTCGCCATTTGGTATTGTGTTGGGTCATAACGGCAACCTGACCAACTCGGAACAATTGAAATCAGAAATGTTCCGTCAAGATTTGCGTCACATTAATACCAGTTCTGATTCTGAAGTCTTATTAAATGTGCTTGCGCACGAAATCGAAAATACCTCGCGTAACGCTGTACTCAATACCGATATGGCGTTTGACGCGGTTGCTGGCGTGCATAAACGCTGCAAAGGGGCTTATGCAGTGGTCGCCATGATAGCCAACTTTGGTTTGCTCG
>JAYWCF010000077.1:0-6508 GCA_043780715.1 Methylotenera sp.
GGCGGCGGCTTTGTTAAATGCGCTTGAGCTACAAGGCAAAACTTTGCCAGCAGCAAAAATTGTATTTTTAGGCGCGGGTGCGGCGGGTTGTTCTTGTGCAAAGCTGCTCAAGTTAATGGGCGCGACTAATATTACCATGGTAGACCGAAGCGGTGTGCTGGATACTAATCGTGCCGATTTACATGACAATAATCGCGATTTAGCGATTACGCCAACTGGTGCCGCCACATTAGCTGATGTGATGCCGCAAGCCGATGTATTTATTGGTGTTTCTGCCAAAAATGCGTTGGATGCAGAATTGATTAAAGGCATGGCAAAAAATCCGATTATTTTCGCATTAGCCAACCCAGACCCGGAAATTCTGCCAAGTATCGCGCATGCCGTGCGTGACGATATTTTAATGGCAACAGGCCGCAGTGATTTTCCAAATCAGGTAAATAACGCGCTGTGTTTTCCCTATTTGTTCCGCGGCGCATTAGATGCAAAAGCCACCAAAATTACCGAAAATATGAAAATCGCCGCCGCCATTGCTTTAAGCGAATTGGCGCGCGAGCCAGTACCAGCCGAAGTTTTGAAAGCGTACAACTTAACTGAGCTTAAATTTGGCAAAGAATACATTATCCCTAAACCGTTTGATGCACGTTTGTTAGAGCGGGTTTCGGGCGCAGTGGCAAGAGCGGCAAGCGAATAAAATATGCAAAAAAAGCATCAAAAAAACAGGCCTAAAAATCTAAACCTACTCACTATCCGCCTGCCTATTAACGCAGTGGTGTCTATTTTGCATAGGGCGTCTGGTGTGGGTTTGTTTTTGTCTATACCATTGATTTTGTTGGCTTTTAAATACTCTGTTCAATCAGAATCTAGTTTTGCAGCGCTAACGAATTACTTGGATAAGTGGATTGTAAAGCTGGTTTTAATTGGCTTAGCTTGGGCGTTCTTTCATCACTTTTTTGCGGGCATAAGGCATTTGTTGCAAGATATTCATTGGATGACATCGCTTAATAATGCGCGACTTTCTAGCCGCATTTTGTTATGGCTGGTGGGCGGTTTTACCATCATTTTTGCATGGTTTATTTGGTAGGTTTTTTGGTAATTTAATTATGATTTTACAGCTTTTAACCCATCAATATCCCGGCATGCGTTTATGGTTATCGCAGCGCTTAACCGCCTTAGTGATGGCGGTTTACATCGTATTCCTGCTTGTCTTATTAACTATTATAAAGCCTGTAGGTTTTGCCGCATGGCATGAGTTTGTATCACCCGTTTGGTTTAGGTTAGCCACATTATTGTTTTTTATGAGCTTATTTATGCATGCTTGGCTAGGCGTAGCGGATGTGCTTAAAGATTATGTGTTTAACAAAACATTACGCGCCTATATGCAATTGGCGGTAGATATAGTGTTAATGGGTTACCTATTTTGGTTGGTTTATATTTTGTGGAATATCTAAAGAATGGCAATGGATTCTAATAATATTGGCAAACATCAATTCGACGCCGTAATTGTGGGTGGTGGTGGCGCTGGCTTGCGTGCGGCTTTGCAACTGGCGGAGTCCGGCGTTAAGGTGGCTGTGCTTTCTAAAGTGTTTCCAACTCGTTCGCATACAGTGGCGGCGCAGGGCGGCATTGCGGCGGCTTTGGGCAATGTGGCTGAAGACAAATGGCTATGGCATATGTACGACACCATCAAAGGCTCAGATTATCTGGGTGACCAAGATGCGATTGAGTTTATGTGCAAAAACGCCGCCAAAGCCATTATTGAGCTTGAGCATTTTGGCATGCCGTTTGACCGTTTAGAATCTGGCAAAATATACCAGCGCCCATTTGGCGGCATGACGCAAAATTTTGGTGAAAGCCCCATTTCGCGCACTTGCGCGGTGGCAGACCGAACTGGTCATGCCATGTTGCATACCTTGTATCAGCGCAATATTCGCGCGAATACCCAATTTTTTGTGGAGTGGTTTGCGCTGGATTTGATTCGCGATAGCGAAGGCGATGTGCTGGGTGTGATTGCACTGGAAATTGAAACTGGGCAAATTCACATCATGCAGGCCAAAACGACCTTGTTGGCTACAGGTGGCGCAGGCCGAATATTTCAAGCCAGCACCAATGCCTTTATTAATACGGGTGATGGTTTAGGAATGGCCGCGCGCGCTGGCTTGCCGTTGCAGGATATGGAATTTTGGCAATTTCATCCAACTGGCGTTTTGCATGCTGGTGTTTTAATCACAGAAGGCGTGCGTGGCGAAGGTGGCTATTTGGTTAATTCGGAAGGCGAACGCTTTATGGAACGCTACGCGCCACATGCCAAAGATTTAGCTAGCCGCGATGTGATTTCGCGCGCGATTTCGACTGAAATTAAAGAAGGCCGTGGCGTTGGCAAAAACAAAGATGCAGTGTATTTGAAGCTAGACCATTTGGGCGAAGAACGCATTAATAAAAGTCTGCCAGGCATACGCGAAATCGCCAAAACCTTTGCTAATGTAGACCCAATCAAAGACCCAATCCCAATTGTGCCAACTTGCCATTACATGATGGGCGGCATACCGACTAATTTAGATGGTCAAGTAGTGTTAGAAGGTGAAAAAGTGGTGAATGGCCTATATGCGGTTGGCGAATGCGCGTGTGTTTCGGTGCATGGTGCCAATCGTTTGGGCTCTAATTCTTTGTTAGATTTAGTGGTATTTGGTAAAGCCGCGGGCGACCATATGACTGCCGCCATCAAAGTAAACAATACCCACAAGCCTCTGCCTGCGGATGCCGCTGATAAAACCTTAGAACGGGTGACTCGGCTAGAAAATGCCCAAGGCGAAAACGTGACTGAGGTGGGTGACTCCATGCGTAAAACCATGCAAACGCACTGCGGCGTTTTCCGCTTTCCTGATTTATTGGCAGAGGGTGTGCGGGAAATTGATGCGGTTGCAAAACGTATTCCGAACCTGATGATTAAAGATAAAAGCCAAGTGTTCAATACGGCAAGGGTTGAGGCGCTTGAGTTGGATAATTTAATCGAAGTGGCATTGGCAACCATGCATGCCGCCAATAACCGCACAGAAAGCCGTGGCGCGCATGCGCGTGAAGATTTTGCTGCGCGCGATGATGAAAATTGGCTCAAGCACTCACTATTTTATAAGCAAGATAAGCAGTTAACGTACAAACCAGTGCGCTTAAAACCACAAACGGTGGAATCTTTTGCGCCCAAAGCACGCGTGTATTAAGGTTAATCGACTTATGACAAAACAAGTGGCTAAACAAATGAAATTTTCGGTGTATCGCTACAATCCAGATGTGGATAAAAAGCCCTATATGCAGGATTACGATATTGCGCTGCAAGATGAAGACCAAATGTTGCTGGATGCGCTGATTCGCATTAAAGAGCATGACGATACTTTGAGCTTGCGTAAATCGTGCCGCGAAGGCGTTTGCGGCAGCGACAGCATGAATATTAATGGCAAAAATGGCTTAGCATGCATTACAAAACTGAGTGATTTAGACCAACCGGTAGTGCTGCGGCCTATGCCAGGCTTGCCGGTGATACGCGATTTGGTTGTGGATATGACGCAATTTTTTGAGCATTACAATTCGGTAAAGCCATATCTGATTAATGATGACCCCTTGCCAGAAACCGAACGTTTACAAAGCCCAGCCGACCGCGCCAAGCTAGATGGCATGTATGAATGTATTTTGTGCGGCGCATGTACAACATCGTGCCCTAGTTTCTGGTGGAATCCGGATAAGTTTGTTGGCCCAGCAGGCTTAATGCAAGCTAACCGCTTTATTATGGATTCGCGCGATCAGGCAACGGAAGAGCGACTTGAGAATTTAGAAGACCCTTATCGTTTATATCGCTGCCATAACATCATGAATTGTGTGGAAGTGTGCCCTAAAAAGCTTAACCCTAACGCGGCGATTGCCAATATTAAAGATTTAAAAATTGAGCGGGCAAAAGATCAAGATAATAAGCCAGACAAGCCTGCCAGAAAAATATTTGGTATTACCGTAGGCTAAAGTGCATGTTGAACGCCGAAAATATGAAAGATGCCCAAACCGATATACAGCTAAGGCGCCTAGCCTGGCGTTGCAGGCGCGGCATGTTAGAACTGGATATTGTGCTGCAACGGTTTATTGCGCTGCATTTTAGCGATTTGACTTTAGCGCAATTACAGGCATTTGATGATTTGTTAGAGCTGCCTGATAACGATTTTTGGACTATAGTTTCTAGCGACAAAATCAAACCAAAAAATGCAAATACGGTGGATGTGGTGAACAAAATTAGGCGATTAAATCCAGTGGCATAAGAGTAGTTATAAAGCTAGTCATACATTGGCAGATAGTAAATGGGAGCGTAAGCAATGACTGAAATAACACATACCTGTAACCCGCTAGGCGACTACTGGCCTGGCATTCAGTTGTATTACCCGCCTGTGAAATACGCGCCCAGTTTGGGCATTTATGAAGATGTTACCCAAGCGGCGGCGCGCATGAAAAAGCATGCGCATAATACCATCGCGCATACGCTTATTTTTGACTTAGAAGATGGTTGCCGCCAAAAAGAGATGAGCCGCGATTTGCTGCGAAATGAATTGCCTGCACTGCGTAAAGTGAACGAACGCGTAACGATTGCCATTCGCTGTAACTCATTCCGTACCGATGAATATGAGCAAGATATGCAACTGGTGCGCGATATGGGCGACTATATTGATGTGGTGATGTTAGCTAAAGCGGGTGAGGTTTATGGTGCGGCTGAAGTGCGCGATTTATCCAGTTTGTTGCTAAATGTGAATCCGCACATCACCATTCAGCCGATTATTGAGCATCCAAAATCACTGAAAATCGCGCCAGAATTAATGCAATACAACACGGTTAAGCATGTGGTGTTTGGTATTCACGACTTCTCAAAAGCCATGGGTATCCACATTACGCCAGAGGGCTGGATTGAAGAGCTGCAGTTTTACATGAATCAGCTGATGTTTGAGGCGCGTATTGCTGGTAAAGGCGTGATTGGCGGGGTTGAAACGTTGATTGGTCAAAACATTATGCCAGAAAAGTTTTTAGAGCCGCACGATGTACGTCGCTGGCTGGATCTGCATGGCGATAATGAATCGCGCATTGTGTATAAGCACGCCTGCCAAGAAGCCGCGATGGGTCTGACAGGCAAGCAGGTGATTCACCCAGGTCATATTCATTTGTGTAAAACCGCCTACACGCCATCGCCTACCGATGTTGCGCAAAAAGTGGCGATTTTAAAAGCAGCGATTGATGCAGATGCTTTGCTGGGCGGCGCGATTAAATTTGAAGGCGAAATGCTAGACCCGCCAATGTTTGGTAAAGCGTTGCAAACCCTGCTACGCGCACATGCCTTACGCGCACTAAAAACATCCGATAAAGAGTTTGCGGTGCATGTATTGGAACAATTGCCGGCGCAAGTAGTGCGCCAAAACTGGCCATACGGTGTTTTACTGTAAAAACATTTTATCTTGAACGGCTTGCTGTGTTGTGCAGTGCTCAAAATGCTCATGTACCACTTGTACATTCCGCTTTCTGTGCGCTGTACGCCTTGCAATCCATTTCAAGATAAAAGTTTTCAGCCCAGTAAAATCAAATAACTATCGTCATTCCCGCGAAGGCGGGAATCCAGTTCAGTTGAAATGGAAAGCGCTTTTATAACGGCATTAAAAGTTGAGAAAACAGAATTAAAAAAGAGTTGTTAAATGGATGTTGGCCTAGATTCCCGCCTACGCGGGAATGACAATGTTTAAATAGAAATGAAAATTAAATGACGCAAAAATTTGAACAGTTTCCAGAATGGCAGTGGCAAATTCCCAGCCACTTTAATATTGGCGTGGCGTGGACGGATAAGCATTTAGGCACGCCGCAAGCGGACAATATCGCCATGATTGTAGAGGACGATGCGCTTGGCACTTCGCAAATTACCTTTACCGAGCTGGCACATAAAACGGATCAATTTGCGCAATTGTTACGCAACTTAAACGTCAAAGTGGGCGATCGCGTGCTGATTCGCTTGCCTAATAGTTTGGACTATCCAATCGCATTTTTAGGCGCTATGAAAATGGGTGCCATTTCAGTGCCCACTTCAACGCTTTTAACCGCAGAAGAAGTGGCTTATTTGGCTAAAGATTCAGGCGCAACGGTGCTGGTGACGGATGCTACTGCGTGGTATGCGATGGAAACGCAGCTGGTTGCTGATTTGAAAAACGTGCCTAATTTAAAGCATGTGCTGCTATCGCAAACCACAGATACTCAGCCACATGCGCACTTAAATGTACTTGGCCTAGAAAACAGCTTGGCGGTCACGCACAAGTTCGATAAATCGCACCGCACACAAGCAGAAGACCCTGCCTACTTGGTGTACACCAGCGGTACCACTGGGTATCCGAAAGGCGTTCTACATGCGCACCGCGCCCTGCTTGGCCGCCAGCCTGCCGCGCAATATTGGTTTAATTACGACCATAATACGCAAGACCGCATTATGCACTCAGGCAAGTTTAAT
>JAYWCF010000078.1:0-6497 GCA_043780715.1 Methylotenera sp.
ATTGGCAGTTTTTTCGTAATGCGTGCCATCCCAGCGCCAGCGTTGAATCAGCTTTAAATCATCTTGAAAATGCATGGGCAAATCGTCGCTTGGCATAATACCGCCACTAAAAAAGAATTGACTCATCCAGTCGTCTTCGGCTTTAACATCAAAGGCGTAAGGCGTATTGCGGTGCACAAAAATATGTTTAAAAAACTTACCTCTTGGCTTTAACCAACTAGCCACTTTGCCATATAAAACTTGATAATTACGCATATGCTCAAACATTTCAACCGATACCACTCGGTCATATTTAGCTGGCGCTTCAAACACATTCATATCGGCAGTAATAATGTTTAGATTAGTAATGCCGCGCGATTTGGCCGTATTCATAATATATTCGCGCTGCGAATTAGAGTTTGAAACGCCTGTAATGCTGGCTTTCGGGTAATTAGCCGCCATCCAAAGTGATAGTGAGCCCCAGCCGCAGCCCAGCTCTAAAATCGCTTGCCCATCTTGCAAATCGGCATGATGACACGTTTGGGTTAAGGCTAATATTTCCGCTTCATCCAACGTTTGTGTTTCTGGCATCCAAAAACAGCTGCTGTATTTGCGATTAACACCTAAGCAGTAATGAAAAAACGCCGCAGGCACTTCATAATGCTGCGCATTAGCTAGCTCTGGCACAGGTGCAATAGCGGAAGCATTCATATCAGCAACGAACTTTGTTAAATCGGCCATGCCAATTTCACAATTGCTGGCTGATATTTCCATCAAGCGTTGCTTTACTAATTGCCGAATACCTTGACGCACAATTGAATCTGGCAAGTTGCCCGATTCTGCTAATTTAATGGCTAAACCCATTGTTATTTCTTTCTTTATAATCAATAGATTAAATAAAATATTTAATCTAACTACTTAAGTTCTTGTCATTCTGCCTTGGTACAACACAGCACCCGTTGGTTGACCAGTCGGCGAACCACCAACAGGCTCAAGACTAACCGCTAGCAAACCTGTGGCCATTAGCGGGATGATATCTTTTGGCACTTTAAACACATTGTTACCTTGCTGCGGCAATAAACCCAATGAAATTGGTTTGGATTTATCGGCTGGTAATAACCATAGCTCAAACGCGTTATTGGCTTTTAATTCTAAGCTTGCCAGCGCAATCGCGTTAATCGTTACATCAGTATCGGATTTCTTAGTTTCATTTAACAACCAACCAGCTTCTGATTTTTCAGTCGCCAATAAAGCCACTGCTGCAGGCTTGCTGCTATTTAACGATTGTGGCGTTTGTATCACCAGCAATATGGCCAAACCGGTGGCCAAAGCGGTTGATGCAAATGCCCAATTTTTCCACCAAGCGCTTTGTTGAGTCGCTTTACGAATAAAAAGTTGCGCTTCAATATTTTTCCATACTTTATTAGGCGGGTTAACAGCAGGCACGGTATCGGCCAGCAAATGCATATGCCCTTCCCACCAGTTTAGCGTCTGTGCCCACACGGGTTTTTGTCTAATTAACTGCTCAAAACGCCTACGCGCGGCACCTTTAAGCGTGCCCAGAATATATTCGGCTGATAACATATCCGCCAATTGTTGATTGTCGTATCTCATGCTGACACTCCTTGCAGGCAGCTTTTTAATGATTGCAAACCGCGTCTAATCCACGTTTTTACAGTGCCTAAAGGTTGTACCAAATGGCTGGCTAATTGCTCATGTGCCATGCCGTGAAAATAACTAAGCGCAATCGCCTGCCGTTGTAAAGGTGCCAATCCATTCATGCAATTTAAAAGCGCTTTAGATTCGCTTTGTTCAGTCGCTTTTTCAAGCGGACCTAAATCATCCGATGCCCAATCGTCCAAACTTTCTTCGTCTAATAGTTGGTTTTCCTGCGGCATTGAGCGCAGCAAATCAAAACATTTATTGCGCACAATAGTCGTCATCCAAGTCATCACAGCCGCTTTTTCGGGGCGATAATTTTGTGCGTGGTGCCAAATATTAATAAACGCATCTTGCAAGGCTTCTTCAGCCAAATCGCGTCTATTAAGAATGCGCAACGATAAACCAAATAATTTAGACGATGTCGCGTCATACAGCGCTTGAAAAGCTTCACGATCACCTTGGCCACTGAGAGCGATTAAGTGAAATAGCTCTTCGGATGATTTCACTGAAGTTTTTAAGGTTGATTTTATTAACGCCATAATCTTTAACTTATTAAGTAAAAATTGAATATTACCTTAATTCTAAGCACGCTTCAGTGATTAAAATGCAAGTCATCAATTATATAAATACTACAAACTTATTTAAGAGTTCTATTCACAAGGCAAATTAAATTCTGCCCTGTGAACTGAGTAGCAGGCTGAAATTACATGCCTGTTTTAGGCAAATTTGGCGGTACTGCTTTGCCCGTGGTGGTTTCAATTTCGCGGTACATAGGGGCTAATTTAGCCAACAATTTGTTTTGCGCGGTAAAAGGCACATTGTGCTTATCCATGGCAAATTGAAATTGCTCTACCAATGCATTAAACGCTTCGCGATTCACTTTCATGCTAGCGTGTGATGATTTCATATCGCGACCTGGATATTTGCAGCCACCATTCATCAATTCACACATTTGCTCTACCAGCATGGCTTTAATAAAAGTTTGTTTGTCATTATCAAAGAATGGTTTGGTGCGCGGATCAGCCACCAGCCCAATCATAAAGTCATCCATAATTTTGACTAAACCTTCTTTGCCGCCAAAAGCCTCAAACGTTGCCGTTCCTTCCATTGGCGTGTTACCAAGGTTTGGGTTTGTTGAGTACATTTCTGCCAGAACAGGCTGTGCAAGCAATAGGGTGCTGGTTGCCAAAATAGTGGCAACGATTGTTTTAAGTTTGAAATTCATGTGATATTCCTTTTTAATTTATAGCTTTTAAATTTGAAGTGTGCGAAGTTCAGCTAGTTGTTAGAAGCCAACTTGTGCTGATAAATAAACACCTTCTTGATTACCAAAATCGGCGCCAACCGCTTTTACGGGGGCAATATTGCCCAAGTTAACGTAAGCCGCTGTAAGTGAAACGTTTTTGGTTGGTGCATAAGCCACAAATATATCAAATGCGTCATCCTCTTTTAAATCCACCACATTGGCGCCACCAAATAACAAATTATTGGCAGGGCTTCTTAAATTGTCTGGTTTCATGCGGTATTCTGCGCCAATGGCTAAATCTTTACGCAATAAATAAGCCGCTGAAACTTCTAACATTGGCTCATAGCTATTATTTTTATCGCCACCAAAACCCAGCAAGCCAAATTGGTTGGCTTTGGTTAAGCGCAAAGTACCGTTTAATAGCAAGTTTTTATCTAAAAATAATTTAGTCGCCGCTACGTAAAAATCCGTGCCGTGGTCACTTTTTGCGCCAACAACAGGGTTATTTGTACCTTTAATAAAATCACCATCGTGATTATCTTTATATTGCATACCAATCGCAATTTGCGGCATCCAAGTGTCCGCATCTAAAACGGCTTCGCCCGCCACACGCACTTTTACGCCAACAATAGTTTGCGTTAAGTGGTTGCGACCAATTGGGTCTACACCTAATCCGGCGCTAACTTTACTGCGTAATTTGCTTAAATCAAATGATTGCTCAGCAACTGAAAACTCTACTCGATCAAATAAACCAACTGTAAAACCGTATGTATTTAAATTGTAGTTGCCAGTTTTAACGTAGGTGTAATGAACGTTGCCGCCCACTTCGTTATTAGTACCGTAGCCGCCAATCAGTGCCCAGGGCGTTAATCCGCCGCCTGCCGCGCCTTCTACCTGAGAAACGCCGCCAGTGAGTAATAATTTATTGCTATATTGCAGGTCATCCGCCCAAGCGGCTGGTGCGAATAAGGCACTAATTGCGCCGGCCAATAGCAAACTGCGTGTGTGATTTATTGCGTTAATTTGAATAGTTTTCATTTAAATCCCTAACGTTTAAAATGGTTAATTCTAGGTACATCATTTGTCGTGCATCGTAGTGTTATACGTAGGAATTAATTTTTAGATTCAAAATAGTTTTATTATTTTCATGCTATTGATTAAATTTTCTTGGTGTATACTAATCTGTATATTTTTTAGGCGATTACAGCGATGAAAAACACCTTTTTAAAATGCACTTTTTTGATTTCATTTGCCTTGTTGCAAGCCTGCGCAGGCAATCAAGGTAAGACAACCCAGCAGGCAGCTAACCAAGATTGGCCTAGTTTTGGGCGCGACTACACAAGCCAGCGTTTTTCACCTAATGCGCAAATCAATCAGCAAAACGTTAAAAATCTCACACAAGTCTGGCAATACAAAAGTGGCGTTGTGGGCAGCTTTCAAACCACGCCAATTGTGCAAAACGGTATTATGTATTTATCGCTGCCATACAACCACGTCGTCGCGTTAGATGCCAAAACAGGTATAGAACTTTGGCGCTATAAACATGACAGGCGCAAAGATTGGCAAATGTGTTGCGGCCCAGCTAACAGAGGCGTTGCGGTTGCCAATGGCAAAGTATTTATTGGCACCGTGGATGCGCGTTTAATAGCCCTAAATGCAAGCACAGGCGCCAAGGAGTGGGATATTGACGTGGTTGAAGCGGCCATCACTACAGAAGGCCAAGATTCACTTAATAAAGATGACCCAAACAGCGCGCGCAAGGTAACGGGCGGCACGGGTATTGGCATCGCGATGGCGCCAGTGGTTTACAAAGGCAAGGTAATAGTGGGCATTACAGGCGTTGGTTATGGCTTGCACATTGATAATCCAACCGCCGATGCGCCATTGGGCGCGGTAATTGGCGTTACAGGCCGCTTTGGCAGGCCAGGCTTTTTAGCCGCTTACGATGTTGATAGCGGTAAACGTGCTTGGCAATTTGATACGATTCCAGCAAGCGGTTGGGAAGGGCTGTTTACGCAAAAAACGGCAGATGGCATTGTGTTTAATCGTGATGTAGCACAAGAAAAAGCCGATGCGGCCAAATATGCCGATTCTGCGCGTTTTGGTGGCGGCTCGGCTTGGAGCACGCCAGCCATTGATACTGCAAACGATACGCTTTATTTTGGCACAGGCAATCCAAGCCCGCAAATGAACGATATTTCGCGCCCGGGTGACAACTTATATACCGTTTCATTAGTGGCGCTAGATACCAATACTGGCAAGCTGAAATGGCATTATCAACAAGTGCCGCACGATTTATGGGGTTACGATTTAGCCAGCCCGCCTGTTTTATTTAATTATGACCACAACGGTAAGAAAATCGCTGCAGTAGGGCAGGCCAGCAAAACCGGTTGGTTTTATATTCACAATAGGGCCACTGGCGAATTGATTAAAAAATCCGATGCGTTTGTGCCGCAAAAAAATCTATTTCAAAAAGCCACTTTTGAAGGGACTGTTGTGTATCCAGGCATTTTAGGGGGCTCAAATTGGTCGCCTGTTAGCGTAGATGAAGCTAATCAGCGCGCGTTTGTGGCGGGTATTCATGCGCCGATTAAATACACACTGCACGAAACACCCGCTAGCAATGGCAAAGCGGCCATCCGCTACGCCGCCAGTGAGCCAACGCAAGATGCGCGTTGGGGATTACTATCTGGTATTGATTTAGCCACAGGCAAAATAGCTTGGCAAAACAAAACGGCACAGCCATTAGTGGGCGGCGTGCTGGCAACGGCTGGCGGATTGCTATTTACGGGTGAGGGCAATGGCAACTTTAATGGCTATAACAGCCAAACCGGTGAATTGCTATGGCAAGCCAAATCAGAATTTGGCGTTAACGCACCGCCGATTACTTACAGCATTGATGGCGTGCAATATATTGCGGTAGCCAGCGGTGGTAATTCTATTTTTGGCTACAAGCAAGGCGATGCAGTATTGGTTTATGCTCTGCCTAAATTAACTAATTAATAAAAACGGCCTATTCTGCAATTAGCCTACTGATTTTTACTTGCAGCCAATCCAACTATTTCTTAGCTGCGGCCAAGCCGACAAGGCGCGAAACGACAATGGCTATATACATCACGCCAGTGAATATTTGTAAGGAGCCAATTGCGCGTGCTGGGCCAGAAATAGGAATCACATCGCCAACGCCAGTGCTGGATTGAATTGAGAAGCTCATAAATAATAGCTCAATCCAGCTGCGTGGGTTGTTAGGGTTTAATGCCGCCAACACACTGCCAGGATAAACTTGCTGGCACACAGAATACGCCAACGCAAAGGCCCACACTAATAAGGTAAAAGTGGCGGCAGCCGCATAAAGCTCGTCTATTGTGACGATATTATCTTCAAACATATACATAGTTAGGCTAGCTGCAGCATAGAAATACAGCAAGCTTTCAAACGCGTGCGCCCAAGCAAACATTGAAGGCAAACTAGAAAAATTGGCTAATACAGTAGCGCCTATTGAAAGTGCCACTAAAACAAACGCTAACCAATTAATAGCTGGCGTGCGATAAACCGTCCAAACTGCCAAAATTGGCACAATTAAACCCAAGCAATTAAAAACAAGATGGCT
>JAYWCF010000079.1:0-2261 GCA_043780715.1 Methylotenera sp.
TGTTTACATTGCGCAATGACGTTAGAATTGTTACCAATGACTGGCATGATGCGGGCGATTTTATTAAGCAATTCTGGCTGCGCTTCAAAACCAGCGCCATAAGCAAACCCAATACAGTTAACAGATTTAGGCTGGCTAATCGTTAATTCAGTTAGCGCAGACAACAACTGTTCAGCATCAAACTGCCCATTATTCACATCAATTTGAATGACTTTTTTGGCTAATGCTTTTGTATCCACATCAGCAAAAGCATCCAGTGCAATCACCTCAAACCCAGCATCCACAGCGGCACGCACATAGGCACGGCAAGAAATTGCCGCGATGACAATGGTCTTGTTCACAAAAATAAAGTTTTAGTCAAAAAGAGAGTAAATAAAGTTAGCTTAAAATCGCTCTGGCAATATCAAACGCATGATTGTAATCAAGGTGCTCAGGGTGTTCTTTATTTAGCATTTGTTGCAACATGGTTTGCTGCGTTTTGTATTTTAATTGGCCAATGGCAAGCGCACCCAGAGCACAAATTTGCGTATCCGCAATTAATTGCCCATCACTCATTACATCCACCCCAGCCGCGCCAGAAGGCGCTACGGCATTCACATCGGCCACAATATTAAGCGTTTTAGAGGCATTAAAATGGGCATGCTCTAATACTCTTACACCAGCCGCCGCGGCACAAATGGCAACGGTTGCCGTTTGCAAAATCTGGGTTTTTTTAGCATCATTATCGCCATCCACCACCTGCAAACTAACGCCGTATTTTGCTTGTAAATCGGCCGCATATTCCTGCATTTGCGCTAGCTCTTTATGCGCCACCAATTGTACGCTTGCGCCAAGTGATGCCGCGATTAAAGCGGCTGTGCTGCCCACTGTGCCACTAGCACCAAAAATGGCAATAGTTTGCGCCGCTAGCGTTTGTTTATTTTTTTTAAGCAGCGCATCAATTTTGGCCAACATGGCAGCCGCCGTGGTAAATGCGCCAGACGGATCCGCAAAAGTAGACATTTCAAACGGCGTAAACATGGCGCTTTTGGCCGCTTGCTGCATGGTTAAGGCCAAATGAATATCGCGCCCGCCAATAAACAGCGCCTCAAGCTTTACGCCGGATGGACTGCGTGAAAAAATCGCATCTTGCGTTAGCGCCGCCACCTCATCCAATGCCACATTGGTATAAGGCATAATCTTGTCAAATCCCGCGTCATACGCCATATTCACGTCAAACGGGC
This sequence comes from Methylotenera sp., assembly GCA_043780715.1. Taxonomy (GTDB): domain Bacteria; phylum Pseudomonadota; class Gammaproteobacteria; order Burkholderiales; family Methylophilaceae; genus Methylotenera_A. Next base: position 1,224 of record JAYWCF010000079.1, read on the forward strand.
TGGCATTTTTAGCCGCTGTAATTAAATGTAATATAGAAACTTTTTGCATGATATTTTTCTTTTTAAAATTTAAAGTTAACTAATAACAATATTAGCGCCACAATTATTCGCCGTAACCATTTCAAACTGCAAATTAGACGATGAAAATAATTGCTGTAATTGATTACGCATATTATGCGCCGTATTCATGTCTTCAAAAATCGCAAATCCAGTTGGGCCCCAAGAGCTTTGCCCTGCACAAATAATGCCCTGCTGATTTAAAAAATTAAGCACTTGCGCTACTTTTGCACTTTTGTAATGGCCACCCTGCGCACTTGCAAAATAAGCGCCTGTCGCCATTTGCAGCGCATAAATCGCTTGCGAAAATTGCGCATAATCCTGCTCTACAATCGCTGGCAAGGCTTGCATTAACACGCTGTGGCTTAACTGCTGCGCCGTGGCTAAATCAGCTTGTGGTAAGTTTTCAAAAGCCAGCAATTCAGCATCACCAAATACGCCTTGGTCATTATTATCCATTATCAATAGAATGGGCCACTGCTGTGGAAAGTCGTGGCGCGCGATAATGGGCGGAATTTTGTGTTTAAATTGCGTGCTCCTACCGCCATCCAACACCAACCCGCCCTGCTCAAACGTGCCAATACCAATGCCCGAACGGCGGCCTCTACTGGTGATGGCCGCCATTTGTACCGTGTTTAAATCTAAATCAAATAACGCATTTACACCGGCCGCTATGGCCAATGCTAGTTGAGTACCCGAACCTAAACCCGCGTGTTCAGGAATACTTTCAACCACTTTAATTGAAAAATCAATATCCTGTTCTAGGGATGTTTTTAGGTAGTTTTTGATGCTATCGATAATTTTGCTAACCGATTCAGAATTTTTCGCATTAATATTGCTTGTATGGCTTTTTTCAACGATTACTTGGGTTTTAGGTGTGTTTAAAGATACACCCAAGCTACCAAATAAGCGGCCTTGGCTGCCATTTAAATCCACAAAACCCATGTGCAAACGCGCCGTGGTAGTTACGGTAACTTTTTG
>JAYWCF010000080.1:0-6449 GCA_043780715.1 Methylotenera sp.
AGCTTTCATTCTTTCAAATGTGTAAGTTATCGCTATGGCCCAATATGTAATGTCAATGCTGCGCGTCAGCAAAATCGTGCCGCCAAAACGGCAAATCATTAAAGATATTTCCTTATCTTTTTTCCCCGGTGCAAAAATCGGTTTACTGGGTTTAAACGGCTCAGGTAAATCCACCGTGCTGCGCATTATGGCCAATGCCGATAAAGAATTTGAGGGCGAAGTGCAATGGCAGCCCAATATGACCATTGGCTATTTGCCGCAAGAGCCGCAGTTGGATGCTGAAAAAACCGTGCGCGAAGAAGTAGAAAGCGGCATGGGCGAAGTGATGCAGGCGCAAGCGATGTTAGAGGCGGTGTATGCCGCTTATGCAGAGCCAGATGCGGATTTTGACAAGCTGGCGGAAGAGCAAGCCAAGTGGGAAAACATTATCGCCGCCAGCGGTAGCGATTTAAGCACGCAGTTAGAAATTGCCGCCGATGCGCTACGTTTGCCGCCTTGGGATGCCAAAATCGGCCCATTATCTGGCGGTGAAAAACGCCGCGTGGCTTTGTGCAAATTATTGTTATCTAAGCCTGATATGTTGTTGCTTGATGAGCCCACCAACCATTTGGATGCGGAATCGGTGGAATGGCTAGAGCAATTCTTAGTGAGATTCACTGGCACGGTAGTTGCGGTAACGCATGATCGATACTTTTTGGATAATGCCGCGGAATGGATTTTAGAGCTGGATCGCGGCCATGGTATTCCTTGGAAGGGCAATTACTCAAGCTGGCTAGACCAAAAACAAGCGCGTTTGGCCATTGAAGAAAACCAAGAGTCATCACGCCGCAAAGCCTTAAATACGGAGCTGGAATGGGTACGCCAAAGCCCAAAAGCGCGCCAAGCCAAAAGCAAATCGCGTATTGCGCGCTATGAAGAATTAGCCAGCGCCGAATACCAAAAACGCAACGAAACGCAGGAGATTTTTATCCCTGCAGGTGAGCGTTTAGGCGACCAAGTGATTGAATTTAATAACGTTACTAAGGCGTTTAAAGACCGCTTATTAATTGATAACTTGAGTTTTAGCATTCCAGCTGGCGCCATTGTAGGCATTATCGGCCCTAACGGCGCAGGTAAATCCACCTTATTTAAAATGATTATGGGCCAAGAAACGCCAGATAGCGGCGAAGTGAACATTGGCCAAACTGTTAAATTGGCTTATGTGGATCAAAGCCGAGACGATTTAGGCAACACCAAAACGGTGTTTGAAGAAATCGCCAATGGGTCGGATATCTTAACGGTTGGTCGTTATGAAACGCCTTCTAGAGCTTATATTGGACGTTTTAATTTCAAAGGCGGCGACCAGCAAAAAATCGTCGGCCAACTGTCTGGCGGTGAACGCGGACGTTTGCATTTAGCCAAAACGCTGATTTCCGGCGGCAACGTATTGCTGCTAGATGAGCCATCAAACGATTTGGATGTAGAAACCTTACGCGCGCTAGAAGATGCCTTGCTGGAATTTGCAGGCTGCGTATTGGTGATTTCACATGATAGATGGTTCTTAGATAGAATCGCCACGCATATTTTGGCGGCAGAAGGCGAATCGCAATGGACCTTCTTTAACGGTAACTATCAAGAATATGAGGCCGATAAACGCAAAAGTTAGGGTGAGGAAGGCGCTAAGCCTAAACGGATAAGGTACAAGCCGATTACACGATAGGTAACACAATCAATGATTTGGAAAATATTTAAAGGTTTAATTACAACAATTTGTTGGTCATTTGCATCATTAATCCTAATTGCCGCACCATTTGAATTTGCAACATTTGCTTTTGCATGTTTTTTATTTTTTCTTGGTACTGCTCTTTGGATTGATTTTACAAAACCACTGAGCTATCAAAGCTTAAGTGCTAATCAACGCAAAATAGCTAAACTAGCAATTTGGGGTTTGGTAATTTTCTTTGCTGTTATGTTTGCAAGCAGCATTTTCAGCGGTGATGTGCACTTAAATACCAGAGGTTTTGTACAGTTAATTTCATCTCTATTAAAGATTTTGTAATATTCAAGCTGAAATAATTACAGCCAATCCCATTGAATGCGCTTCTTATGAGGCGCATTTTTCATTAGGTAGTCCCATAAACGTGCCGGAATTAAGCGCATTATTTTTGCAATAACGCCCATTTGCCACGGAATCACTTGATAGCGCGTTTTGTTTTCCACCGCATTGGCAAATTTGTGGGCAAATACATTGGCATCCATCAAAAATGGCATTTTATACTGGTTAATTTCTGTCATCGGTGTGCGAATATAACCGGGTGCTATGGTGCTAACGGCAATATTATAATGCTGCATTTCAGCACGTAGGCTTTCGCAATAGGTAATAACGGCAGATTTGCTGGCGCTGTAGGCTGCGCTGCCAGGTATGCCGCGTATGCCCGCCACGCTTGCCACCCCAACCAATTGCGCGTTTTGGCCTTGTTGTGAGGCTTGTTTCATGGCGGCAATAAAGAGCTGAAATGTATGCACCATGCCCATTACATTTATATCCATAACGGCTTGAAAAGCGGGAATATCTTCGCGGTATTCAGTTAAGGTGCCGCGGCTAACGCCCGCGCTAGCAATCACTAAATTAGGCGCGCCAAATTTGCCTATAAAATCTTGCGCGGCCATTTGGCAGGCCAAGCTATCGCGCACATCTAATGGGTATATGGCACAGCTGACGCCATATTTGTTTTGCAGGCTGTCTGATAAATTTTGTAAGTAATCACTACGTCTGGCAGCTAGGCCAATAATGCAATCACTATTAGCGTATCGCTTGGCATACTCATGTGCTAACGCAAGGCCTATGCCGCTTGATGCGCCTGTAATAAATATATTCATAGCCAAAGTGTAGCGCAATAAAAACCCGCTGTGTACAGAAAATAATTCAGTACGTCAGCGGGTTACTTGCTTTATAAAAGGCTAATTTCTAATCAATATGGCCGTTTTGGGGGAGACTAATTCTTGGGTACAACTTTGGCCTTTTTGGCCACCACTACTTTTTTGCGGCGGGGGCCTTTGTGGTTTGTGTGGTTTTTTCTTTACGCACATTATCAATAATGTAATCGGCTACTTTAAGCGCTTCAGCATTGCCGCCGCTCATGGTGCTAGATGTAATAAATTTACCATCAATTATCAAGCTAGGTACGCCAGTAGCGCCAGATGAGCGGAAAATTTGTGCCGCGCGGTTTAAATTAGTATTAATCGTGAATGATTTAAACGCTTGTTCTACTTTAAGTTTATCCATGCCGCTGGCTTTGGTTACCCAGTCAATCGCTGCTTTTTCATCGGTTGGGTTAAGTACTTTTTGTTTATGAACCGCATCAAACAATTGGCTATGTAGTTTTTCTTGCACGCCCAAAGCTTCCATGGCAAAGAACGCTTTAGCCATTGGGGCCCAATCGGCACGTGGTAATGCTGGCATGCGTTTAAAATAAACGTCAGCTGGTAATTTTTTTACCCAGGCATTTAAAGGCGCTTCCATTTGGTAGCAGTGAATGCAGCCATACCAAAAAACTTCCATTACTTCAATTTTGGTCGCTACGTCGGTGGTAATGGGTTGTGCAACAGCGTCAAATTCTGCACCGGGTTTTGGTGCATCCGCCATAGCAGTTGTGCTAATTAGTAACATTAAAGCGCTTAGAAATTTTTTCATGGGTGGATCCTATTTAAATTTATTTTTAAAACAACAAGCCAGACTTAACAGCGATTTAAGCTGCAAATAAAGCAATAAGTCTAACAACGAATAATAAACTATTCAGATGACAAATATTAGGGCAGGCTATTCAGATTTAGTTTCAGTGTGCACTTTAATTAAATCGGTATTAAACCCACCAGTAGTCAATTCGCCTCTAATTTTATTGATTTGATTTATATCGCTTAATGGACCAACGCGCACGCGATGCCAGACACCTTTTTCAGGAATCGTGGCGGTTTGTACAACGGCCTCAAAGCCTTGTAATGCCAGCTTTGCCTTCATATTATCCGCATCGGCTTCATCCTGAAAAGCGCCAATCTGTAAGAAGTAATTATCTTTTTTAATTGTTAATGAGCGGTCTTTCACTTCCTGCTCAGTAACAGTGCTTTCAGTTTCGGGCAAAATGGTATAAAAATCAAATTGATTATTGGCTTTATTTTGCGCGGTTTCATCTGGATTTTCATCAGATGGTATGGCACTTTCGGTGGCAATTTTTTGTTTGGGTAATTTTTCAGAATGCATTTCGCTATTGTTTGAAATGGTTTTTTTGTCATTAAACGGGCTATCAGATCCTTTAATGTACATGGTTACACCAAGTGATAAACCAACACCTAACAATAGGCCAATTAGCAAGCCCGAAAAAAATGGGCTACCTTTGCTGCTGCTACTTTTGGGGGCTGGCTTATAGTCCTTACTCATTTTAATTCCTTAATATCGCTTTATTGTTGTTTAATTTACATTTTATTCGGTGCGCTCACACCTAGCAAATTTAAGCCATTTTTGAGCACTTGTTGTGTTGCTGCAATTAACGCCATGCGCGCCAGTTTGGTTGGCGCATCGTCCACTAAAAATTTTGTATCATTGTAATAACTGTGCAAATCGGCGGCACATTCTTTTAAATAATTGGCAATGGTGTGCGGCGCCAATTCGGTGGCGGCATTGCTCACCACTTCAGGATACTCACTTAAACGCTGCATCAATTTTGCTTCATTTGGCATGTTAAGCGGGTTTAAATCGGCTTGTTTTAAGCTGTCAATTTCGCCGTTCCATTGCGTTAACACGCTGCATATACGGGCATGCGCATATTGAATGTAATACACAGGATTATCATTCGTTTGCGCGCGCGCTAAATCAATATCAAATACCAATTGCGAATCGGCACGTCTGGCGGCTAGAAAATATCTGGTCGCGTCACAGCCAACTTCATCAATTAAATCACGTAGCGTGACATAACTGCCAGCGCGTTTAGAAAGTTTTACTTCTTCGCCGCCGCGCATCACTGTTACCATTTGGTGCAGCACATAATCTGGCCAAGCGGCTGGAATACCCACATTTAAAGCCTGCAAGCCAGCCCTAACCCTAGTAATGGTGCTGTGATGATCAGCGCCCTGCTCATTAATCACGCGTTTAAAACCGCGATTCCATTTGTCATGATGATAAGCCACATCTGGCACAAAATAGGTGTAGCCGCCATCCGTTTTACGCATCACACGGTCTTTGTCATCGCCAAAATCAGTGGTTTTTAGCCAAAGTGCGTCATCTAATTCATAAGTATGGCCACTATTGATTAAATTTTGCACAGTGCTTTCTACTTTGCCTGTTCTGTATAGCGCGCTTTCTAGTGAGAATACGTCAAATTTAATTTGAAACGCGTTTAAATCTAAATCTTGTTCATGCCTTAAATACGCCACCGCAAACGAGCGTACCGATTCCGCATCATTCAAATCGCCGCTGGCAGTCACTTGCATGTCATCCGCCGTCACGGTGCTTTTTGCTAAAAATACATTAGCAATATCCACAATATAATCGCCGCGATAGCCGTTTTCGGGAAAGCTAGCGTCATCGGTGGCAATACCTTTTGCGCGCGCTAATACCGAAATCACCAAATTATCAATTTGCGCACCAGCGTCGTTGTAATAAAATTCGCGCGTTACATCCCAGCCGTTGGCATCAAGCAAGCGCGCTAGGCAATCGCCCACCGCTGCGCCACGGCCATGGCCCACATGCAAAGGGCCCGTTGGGTTTGCCGATACAAATTCCACTTGTACCTTCACATTTTTGCCAGAATCGTTGCGGCCAAATTGTGCGCCTTGCAGCAAAATTTCATTCACCACGCTTTGTTTCGATTGCGCGTTAAGAAAGAAATTAATAAATCCTGCCCCTGCGATTTCTACTTTTGCGATATATTCGCTTTGTGGCAGCGCATTGATTAAACTGGCGGCTAACTCACGCGGGTTTTTACGCAGTGGCTTGGCCAACATCATGGCTAAATTGCTCGAAAAATCGCCATGCTCAGCCGATTTTGGCCGATCCAGAATCAGGCTTATCTGTGAGATATCGGCACCGATTTTGGCGGCGGCTTGTGCTAATAAAGAGGATAAATGAGCTTTCAAAAAAACGCATGCTTTCTTAAATAATGGTTAATTTTTGCAAAAACAGTATTTTAACTCAAGCAAGGTTTTAAATCTAAGATACCTTAATTAAGATACCGTAATTTAAGATACTGTAATTATGGATGTTTAAAATCTAAGTAGCGGCATTTTCATAATTAATTACTCAACAAGTCCATATCCATACATTAAAAATATCACAAACCACCACTAATAAATGCCGCCTATTATTTTAAATGTCGCTTTAGATGTGCCGCTTAATCGTTTATTCGATTATCTCAGCGGCGGCTTTGTGGCGCATGTGGGCAACCGCGTTGTGGTGCCCTTTGCTGGGCGCAATTTAA
>JAYWCF010000081.1:0-16689 GCA_043780715.1 Methylotenera sp.
GCTTAACCCTAATTCGCGAAAACGCTCTTGGGTTAGCTCTGCTTCAATTAATTCTTCATGGTCAGCACGTTTTAATTCCAACCTAACCAGCGGCCCAATGGCGTGAATATAATGTATAACCGCCTCAAACGCAGGCGCTGTGCCGTTGCGGGTTTTAAAAATTTCAATATCATGTGGCCTTACATAGGCTAAACCAGCGCTATGATTAGTATCGTGATGGGCGTTAATTTTTAAGCCAACGCCGCCAATATTGGCCTCACCTTGATGAATTTGGCTATGAAATTGATTCACATTGCCCAAAAATTGATACACAAATGGTGATACAGGATGGTCGTAAACTTCTTGCGGTGAGCCAATTTGCTCAATTTGGCCCTTGTTAATCACCACCACGCGATCCGATACTTCAAGCGCTTCTTCTTGGTCGTGCGTGACAAAAATGCTGGTAATGTGCAATTCATCGTGCAAACGGCGTAACCAGCGGCGCAATTCTTTACGTACTTTGGCATCCAGTGCGCCAAATGGCTCATCTAGCAATAACACTTTTGGCTCTACTGCCAGCGCGCGCGCCAAGGCAATACGCTGGCGTTGGCCGCCCGATAATTGCGGCGGGTAACGGTCTGCCAGCCAATCCAGTTGTACTAATTCTAATAACTCATGCACACGCCTTTTAATTTCCGCATCGCTTGGGCGCGTTTCTTTTGGGCGCACGCGCAAGCCAAAAGCCACGTTTTCAAATACCGTCATGTGTCTAAATAAGGCGTAATGTTGAAACACAAAACCCACTTTACGCTCACGCACTTGCTGTGCGGTGGCATCTTCACCGTGAAAATGTATGCTGCCAGAATCTGGCGTTTCTAGCCCTGCAATAATGCGCAGCAAAGTGGTTTTGCCGCAACCCGATGGCCCTAGCAAGGCGACTAATTCGCCACTAGGCACTTCTAAGCTGACATCGTTTAGCGCGCTAAAGCTGCCAAAGTTTTTTCTAATGTTTTTAATTTCAATGCTCATGGTTTATTTCCAGTTTTAATCAATTTTGTAATGATTTAAGATTTCTCTTCAATTTGCGCATTGCGCGCCACTTTCCATTCCACAAAGCTTTTAAGTACCAATGTGACCAATGCCAATATCGCCAGTAATGAGGCCACGGCAAAGGCGGCGGCATAGTTGTATTCGTTATATAAAATCTCAACATGCAAAGGCAAAGTATTGGTTAAGCCGCGAATATGGCCAGAAACCACAGACACTGCGCCAAATTCGCCCATGGCACGCGCGTTGGTTAAAATAACGCCATACAGTAAGCCCCATTTCACATTGGGTAGCGTAATGCGCCATAAAATCTGCCAGCCAGAAGCGCCTAGCACCAAGCCTGCTTCTTCTTCCTCTTTGCCTTGTGCTTGCATTAGAGGAATCAGCTCGCGCGCTACAAACGGGAAAGTGACAAAAATGGTGGCTAATACAATGCCTGGAATCGCGAAAATCACTTTGATGTCGTGATCCAACAAAGTAGAGCCAACCCAGCCTTGCAGGCCAAAAATTAGCACATAAATTAAGCCGGCAATTACTGGCGAAACCGCAAACGGTAAATCGATTAATGTGATTAATATGCTTTTGCCGCGAAACTCAAATTTGGCAATGGCCCAAGCCGCCGCCACGCCAAACACCAGATTAAGCGGTACCGCAATGGCCGCGGCAATTAAGGTGAGCTTGATAGATGACAGGGCATCTGGGTCGCTAAGCGCAGTAATATAAGTTGCAAAGCCATTGCGCAAAGCCTCTGTAAAAACCGCCGCTAGTGGCACAATTAAAAACAAGGTTAAAAACAGCAGCACTGTGGTAATTAGCAACCAGCGTATCCATACAGGCTCTGATGTAGCGCGACTACGCGCCACTTTTTGCTGATATTTGCTGTATTGCGAGGCGGGTAATGGGGTTGAAACTGACATCAATTATTCCTTAAATATTTTTTATTATTGTTAAATTTAATGTGATGAGCTGGCACGGCGGCTAACCCACCATTGCAAGCCGTTAATCGCAAAAAGCAGTAAAAAAGAAATCACCAACATCACCACCGCAATCGCAGTCGCGCTTGAATATTCATATTGCTCAAGCTTGGTAATAATAATCAGCGGCGTAATTTCAGAAACAAAAGGCACATTGCCCGCAATAAAAATCACCGAACCATATTCACCAATGGCTCTGGCAAACGCTAAGGCAAAGCCTGTCAACAAGGCTGGCCAAATGGCTGGGAAGATAATTTTTGAAAATGTTTGCCAGCGATTTGCACCCAAGCTAGCCGCCGCTTCTTCAGTTTCAGCTTCTAAATCCTCAAGCACGGGTTGCACGGTGCGCACCACAAATGGCAGACCAATAAAGGTTAGCGCCACAATCACGCCTATGGGTGTAAACGCCACTTTAATGCCGTGCGGCTCTAGCCATTGTCCAATCCAGCCGTTGCCGGAATACACCGCCGTTAAAGCAATGCCTGCCACCGCGGTTGGCAATGCAAAGGGTAAATCCACCAGCGCATCAATAATTTTTTTACCCGGAAAGTTATAGCGAACCAATACCCAAGCGGTTAATAAGCCAAATACAGCATTAATTAACGCGCCAATTAACGATGCGCCAAAAGTAAGCTGGTAAGAAGCCATTACCCTTGGCGCTGTTACCACATGCCAAAATTCGCTTAAACTTAATTCGGTGGTTTTAATAAACGCCGCCGAAAGTGGGATTAGCACAATCAAACTAAGGTAAAAGATAGTGAAGCCAAGCGATAAATTAAAGCCAGGGAGTATGTTTTTTTGCGTTGATTTTTTATTTAATATTTTGAACATATTGGTAACTTTATAATTTAGGTAGCCCAAAAATAGGCTGCCTAAAAATTGCTAAAAGGAAGATTTAATTCAATTTCGCAATGGATACATCGGTTGCTTTTACCAAGGCTAAAACCTCTGAGCCAATCTCTAGTTTTAACTCTTTAATGGATCGGGTTGTAATCACCGAAGTGACGATGCCCGCCGACGTTTCTACTTCTATTTCTGAGACAACATCGCCCCAAACGATGACTTTTATGTTGCCGCGCAACTGATTGCGCACATTGATAGCGATTAATGCCATGACTGATTCTCCTTTAATGTGGTTTGGGCTTAAGCCCAGTAATTGGGTGTTTGTTGGGTATTGAATGGTTGAAATTGCTTTATCCATCATGTTTTCTCATTTGCTTTGATAAATTTGATTACTTATTTTGATAAATCTGATCACCTGTTTTGATAAATTTGGTCAAACGTACCGCCATCAGAAAAATGCTTTTTCTGCGCTTTTGCCCAGCCGCCAAATTGCTCATCAATATTCACTAAATTCACTTTAGGAAATTGGCTTTCATACTTTTTAGCCACTGATTCTAAAATAGGGCGGTAGTAATTTTTAGCGGCAATTCCTTGGCCTTCTGGCGTGTATAAATATTCTAAATACGCTTTGGCGACTTTTTCGGTGCCGTGTTTTTTAGCAAATTTGTCCACCACGGTGACTGGTGGTTCCGCCAAAATAGACAGTGACGGCACAACAATTTCAAACTTTGACTTTCCACCATCTCTTTGACCCAACTCCTTCTGTGCTAAAAACGCTTCGTTTTCCCACGCCAGCAATACATCGCCAATGCCGCGTTCAACAAAAGTGGTGGTCGATCCGCGCGCGCCAGTATCTAAAACGGGTACGTTTTTAAATAATTTGCCCACAAATTCTTTGGTTTTAGATTCATCATTGCCGTATTTTTTCTGTGCAAACGCCCAAGCCGCTAAGTAATTCCAACGCGCGCCGCCCGATGTCTTTGGGTTTGGCGTAATGACAGAAACACCGGGTTTAATTAAATCATCCCAATCTTTAATATGTTTTGGGTTGCCTTTGCGCACCAACAAAACAATGGTTGAGGTGTAAGGCGAGCTATTGTGCGGTAAGCGTTTTTGCCAATCGGCAGGGATTAATTTGCCTTTTTCAGCCAGTTGGTCTACATCGTAGCCAAGTGCTAGCGTTGCCACATCGGCATCTAAGCCATCAATAATGGCGCGTGCTTGTTTGCCCGATCCGCCATGTGATGCTTTAACTGTGACTTTATCACCTGTTTTTTGCAACCAATATTGGCTAAATGCCGCGTTAAAATCTTGGTAAAACTCACGCGTTGGATCATACGAAACGTTAAGCAAACTGATCTCAGCGGCCCAGCTTGATAGCGGCACAAACAGCGCACTAATCAGCAAGGTTTTCTTTAATACATTAAATGTGTTCATTTTGTTTCTTTCTTAAATTTGGTAAGGCTTAAAAACCTAATAGCGTTAATTCTGTGTAGAAAAAGTTAGACGAATCGGCACGATTGGGGTCGTTTTTATTGCTGGTTATTTTGGCGGCATCTTTTACAAAATCGCCAGCCCAAAAGTGCGCATAGCCAATGTTTAGCGATGCATATTGGTTAAGTGGAAAGCGCACGCGCAAATCGATTTCTTTACCTAAATCGCTGCCGCTTTTGCCGGTGCGGTCTTGCAAGTTAGCCCCTGCATTCCAACGGTCTGTGGCGCTATCTAAGCGATACCAGCTAAAGCTTGTGTCTACTTTTACGTTTTCCAGAAAGGCCACTTTTGGGTCAAATTCCAAATGTAGCTTGGGTGTGCGGATGTTTTCCATCTGAATATAATCGTTGTTCGACCAAGGGCGTGCGAAGCCAAATAAGCGGTCAAAACGTTGATTATTGCTTCTATCGTTGGCGGCTACTGCCGTTCTATCATCACCTGTCGCCACGCCGTAAGACGCGCTGACTCTAGGTTTCCATGACGTTTTAAAGGTGTAGCCTACTTCGGCGTTATAGGCATGCGCATCGTGATCTACATTGATTTTGCCCGCCGTATTACTCAAAAAGCGGTCTTGATTGCCCCATTGTTTTACATAGCTGGCGTCGTAATCCCAGCCAGAATTAAACGCGGCATAGGCACGCAAACCAGCGGTATGAATCGTGCGGTCAATTTTGGCTTGATTTTGCTCAGCCGCGGTAAACAAAGATCGATCCGAATAGTCTTTGCCATTGCTATCGTATTTAACTTTATCGCCATCTTGTTTGAGTAAGAAATAATACGGCTGCAAAGTCACGTATTCAGACCAGCCGCGCCAATCGCCAATCACGCCATAAAAATCTTGTGCGTGATTCACTTCATCTAGTTTGGTGGTAAAGCGCTGCACTGGTTTTACCGCAAACGCTTCTAATTGCCAGTCGTTTCTTTTTTCGCCAAGAATAGCTCTAACGCCTTGAAAAGAATTGGTGGTGTTGCGCCATTCGTTACGTGCAATCAAGCGGCGGTCTAACGATTCCCAAGCCAAACGGCCTGCTTTAACCGAAAATGGACGGTTATTGCCTAAATCATCTTGTCCAAAAGGCGTTTCTTTAAAATACAGTTCGGCATAACCCTGAATCACATCCGCTTGGTCCACGTCACGCGTATCATATTCACGCGTGTAATCGCTGTGGTTGCGGCGCGAATCTTGCAACTCAATCGCTAAACGCAATGGGTCTAAAATATCTTTAATGCCAACATAGGCGAGCGTGCGCACTAATATTGGTTCATCAATATTTTCATAATTACGGCGAAAATCGTTATCGCGATGCTCAAAACGCGCTCTATATTCCAAGCCTAAATCCAGCCAGCTTAAGTCTTCAAATGCTTCATAATCTTTAAGCCAAGTCTTGTTAGCTTGTTTCACATAGCGCGGTGGTTCGGTTTCTTTTTGCGTGCCATAACTTTTGCGCTCAACGTAATAACCGTTTTTGGCGATATCAGCCGCTTTAGCCGCCGCCTTTGCTTCCGCAGCAATTTCTGCCAAGCGTGCTTTAACTTTTTCGGCTTGTTCTAACTCTTCGGTACTCAGGGCTGGTTGAGTAAGCGCTTGCTGGGTTTTAGCGGCAGAAGATTGTGTTTCGTCATAGCCAAGTGCACTAGCGCTAGCCAGCAAAGCGCCGCTTGCTAGCAAGGCTTTTACGGTTTTCGTTCTTACAACTGGTGTTGATGTTTGCATTATTTTTCCTTCAATTTGAATCGGCAGTTTGTTTTTTTAAAACAGCTTTTAATTTTTATTTGGCTGCGTTGAGCAGGAATGTGCTCACTATAAACAGTGCGCTAAATAATTAAAAAGAATTTGTTTTTATATTGATATAACTAAATAGAATATAAGATGTAGCTAATAGATGTAGCCAGCAATCAATTAGTGATCATTTTGATTAAAGAAATATGGCTAAAAATTAAAGACGAATAAAGCAAAAAGGCGCACATTGCTGTGCGCCTTTCTTTAGTACTTTAAATTGTGCTGTTTAACTTACGCTTATATTATTTTTCTACAAAAGCGCGCTCAATCACATAATCGCCCAGTTCGCCAATGCGCGGCGATACAACAAAACCTAGGTTATCCAGCATGGTTTCTGTATCTTTCAGCATTTGCGGGCTGCCACAAATCATGGCACGGTCGTTGGCTGGATTTAACGGCGGCAAGCCAATATCATCAAATAATTTACCCGATTGAATCAAATCGGTTAAGCGGCCTTGGTTGCGGAATGGCTCTCTGGTTACCGTTGGGTAGTAAATCAGCTTATTGCGCACTTCTTCACCAAAAAACTCATGGTTGGGTAATTCGTTTTCAATAAAATCGGCATAAGCCAGCTCATTCACATGGCGCACGCCATGAATCAGCACCACTTTTTCAAAGCGGTCATATACTTCAATGTCTTGAATCAAACTCATAAACGGCGCTAAACCAGTGCCTGTCGATAAAAAATACAAGTTTTTAGCGGGTTTTAAATCGTGAACCACCAATGTGCCAGTGGGTTTTTTGCTGACCAATAATTCATCGCCCACTTTTAAATGTTGCAAGCGTGAAGTAAGTGGACCATTTGGCACTTTAATGCTAAAAAACTCTAAATGCTCTTCATAATTTGGGCTGGCAATACTGTAAGCGCGCGTTAAAGGGCGGCCATCTACTTCTAGGCCAATCATCACAAATTGGCCATTTTCAAAACGCAAGCCAGCGTCGCGCGTGGTTTTAAAGCTAAATAGCGTGTCGTTCCAATGATGCACACTCAATACACGTTCGGATGAATATTTACTCATGTTGTTTTCTTTTTTAAAATTTTTAGAAGGTTAAATGGCGGCCGTTAATGCCGGCACCGCTTCAAATAAATCGGCTACAAGGCCATAATCCGCCACTTGAAAGATAGGCGCATCAGGGTCTTCATTAATAGCGACCACAATTTTACTGTCTTTCATGCCGTAAGTGTGTTGCACCGCGCCAGATACGCCAATGGCGAAATAAAGCTCTGGCGCAACGGTTACGCCGGTTTGGCCTACTTGAATATCGTTAGGCGCAAAGCCTGCATCTACCGCCGCGCGGGTGGCGCCAAGTGCAGCACCCAATTTGGTGGCAAGTGGTGATAAAAGTTGCTCAAATTTTTCGGCGCTGCCTAATGAGCGGCCACCAGAAACCACGATTTTGGCTGAACCCAGCGCTGGACGATCGGATTCACTACGTACTTCAGATACCCAGCGTGCTTGGCTAAAAGCGGCAGGCGCGCTTAAATTTTCAATTTCTGCACTGGTATTACCAAAGCTGGCAGCGCTAAATTTACTGCCGTGAATGGTTAATACTTGAATAGCATCAACACTTTGAACGGTGGTTAAAATATTGCCTGCATAAATAGCGCGCACATACGTGTTGTTGCCATTAATCGCTAGCACGTCAGAAATCATGGCCACATCTAAAAGCGCTGCCACGCGCGGCAAACTATTACGGCTAAATGATGAATGCGCGGCCAAAATCACCGAATAATTGGCACTGATAGAAACCACTAAATTGGCGATATCTTCTGCCAAGGGGTGAGCTAAATGCGCCGCATTAGCTTGAATGACGCGCACAACACCATCAATTAAAGCGGCACTTTCGGCTACTTTATTGGCATTATAGCCAGCCACTAAAACGTGAATTGGCAAATTCCAAGCTTTTGCCGCTGTTACCGCTTGCAGCACAGATGGGCTTAATTGCTGGCCATCATGTTCGGCTAAAATTAAAATACTCATGCTAATACTCCTTCGTGCGTGCGCAATTTGGCTAGTAACTCTTCAACGCTACCGACTTTTATGCCTGCTTTTCTGGCAGCGGGTTCACCCACTTTAATTAACTGTAAGCGCGATTCTATGTCTGTATTTAAATCAGCAGCAGCAATCGATTCAATTGGTTTTTTGCGCGCCATCATTAAGTTGGGCAGCTTAACAAAGCGCGGATTATTCAAGCGCAAATCAGCCGTTACCACTGCTGGCAGAGTTAACGCAATGGTCTCTGTGCCGCCATCTACCTCGCGCGTGGCGATTATTTCATTCGCTTCTTTATTAATTTTTGAAACAAAAGTGGCTTGCGGATAATTTAACAACGCCGCTAACATTTGCCCGGTTTGGCCTGCGTCATCATCAATAGCTTGCTTGCCTAGCATAATTAAATCTGGCTGTTCACGTGCTACCAGTGCTTTTAATAATTTGGCTACGGCTAGTGCTTGCAATTCAGCGCCCGATTCAAGCAAAATAGCGCGGTCTACACCCATGGCTAAAGCGTGGCGCAAAATATCTTGATTAGCAGCTGTGCCCAGTGAAACGGCTACCACTTCAGTGGCAAAGCCTTGCTCTTTTAAGCGCAAAGCCTCTTCAATGGCGTTTTCATCAAACGGGTTAATGCCCATTTTAACGCCATCAATATCCACGTTTGAGCCGTCTGCTTTAATGCGTACTTTTATGTTGTAATCGACTACGCGTTTTATGGCGACTAATATTTTCATAACATATTCCTTAGTAATTGCTGTGCATTTTACAGTAGCGTATAATATTTGTTAAATGAATTATAAAGATAATATATATCTACTTAATAGATATGTAAGCGACATTTAAACCCACATGAAATACACATTAAGACAACTGGAAATTTTTGTCGCCATTAGCCGCACAGCCAGTGTTTCGCGCGCGTCAGAAGCATTGTCGCTTTCGCAATCGGCCACCAGCACAGCCTTAAGTGAGCTAGAAAAACAATTTGATTTACAACTGTTTGACCGCGTTGGAAAATCGCTGCGCATTAATGAAACAGGCCAACAGTTATTGCCGCGCGCGGTAGAATTGTTGGACAGAGCCAAAGAAATTGAGAATTTATTACAAGGCCATGCCGGTTTTGGCCATATGAAAATTGGCGCAACCTTAACCGTTGGCAATTATTTAGCCACTATTTTAGCTGCCCGCTTTTTGCAAGAGCACCCTGATAGCCGCATTGCCTTGCAGGTGCACAATACCAGCACCATTGTGCAAAAAATCGCTAATCATGAGCTCGATTTAGGCTTAATTGAAGGCGATTGCAATCACCCGGATATTGAAGTGCAGGCTTGGATTGCCGATGAATTAGTGGTGTTTAGCGCGCCGAACCATCCGCTGGCAAACTTGCAAAAAGTATCATTAACGCAACTGTTAAATGAGCAATGGATTTTGCGCGAAAAAGGTTCTGGCACCCGTGAAACGTTTGATCGGGCTTTTCATAATCATCATGCCGATTTGAATATTCGCTTAGAACTTGAGCATACCGAAGCCATTAAACGCGCGGTAGAATCGGGTTTGGGCATTGGCTGTATTTCGCGCTTGGCGCTAAAAGATGCATTTAGGCGCGGCAGTTTGGTGCCAATTGCCACGCCGCAATTGGATTTAGGCCGCTTTTTTTACTTTTTGTGGCATAAACAAAAATACCAAACCACCGGCATGCGCGAATTTTTAGATTTATGCCGGCAATTTACGCAAGGCTTTGAACGCAGCGATTTGGTTAATCTGCCAGAAATTGCTTAAATATTGAATATAAATAGAATTTTTAAAGAAGAATTTTAAAGAAAGATACGCATGGAACGTGATGTGATGTTTTACGATGTATTGATAGTAGGCGCGGGGCCAGCAGGGCTTGCCGCCGCTATTCGCTTAAAACAATTAGCCATTGAATCAGGCAAGGAAATAAGCGTTTGCGTGCTAGAAAAAGGTGCAGAAGTAGGTGCGCATATCCTTTCTGGCGCGGTGCTAGACCCTATCGCGCTAAACGAGTTGATTCCTGATTGGCAAGAAAAAGGCGCGCCGCTGAATACCGCCGTCACAAAAGATGAATTTTTGGTGCTGGGTAAAACCAATGCTTGGTCAATTCCACACTGGTTATTGCCGCCTTTAATGAGCAATCAAGGCAATTATATTGTTAGCCTTGGTAATGTGTGCCGTTGGTTGGGTGAGCAAGCAGAGGCGGCTGGCGTAGAAATTTACGCTGGCTTTGCCGCGCAACAAATGTTGTATGACGAAAATAATCAAGTGGTGGGCATTGTGACAGGTGATATGGGCCGCGATGCTGCAGGTGAACCCTCCGCGCAATTTACGGCGGGCATCGAAATTAGAGCGCCTTACACCTTAATTGCTGAAGGCACGCGCGGCTCATTAACCCGCCAGCTAGAAAGTCATTTTAATTTGCGCCAAAATGCATCGCCACAAAAATACGGCTTAGGCTTTAAAGAAGTGTGGCGAATCCCCGCAGAGCAGCATCAACTGGGCTTAGTGCAGCACAGCTTAGGCTGGCCGTTAGATGCCGAAACAGGCGGCGGCTCTTTTATTTATCACTATGGCGAGCAATTGGTTTCGATTGGATTTGTAGTGCACTTAGATTACGCCAATCCGCATTTATCGCCGTTTGATGAATTTCAGCGCTTTAAAACGCACCCTAAATTGCAGGCATTGCTTAAAGGTGGCCAGCGCTTAAGCTATGGCGCCAGAGCCATTAGTGAAGGCGGCTTGCAATCGTTGCCCCAATTGACGTTTCCGGGCGGCGCGTTAATTGGTTGCAGCGCTGGCATGGTAAATGTGCCGCGCATTAAAGGCAGCCATAACGCTATGAAATCCGGCATGTTGGCGGCAGATTCGGTATTCAAAGCATTTAATACTGAGAATCAAACGCTTGCAAAAAGCGACTTTGCAAAAGCCTACCCGCAAGCTTTGCGCGATTCTTGGGTTTGGCAAGATTTGTATGCGGTTAGAAACGTTAAGCCATTATTAACAAAATTTGGTAGCTGGGGCGGCACGGCATTGGGCGGTTTAGAGATGTGGCTGACGTCTTTCAAAGTTTTAATGCCTTGGACATTGTCACACCAATTAGCCGACCACGCCAGCACCAAACCCGCGGCCGATATGCCCGCAATGGCCTACCCAAAGCCAGATGGCGTTTACAGCTTTGATAAACTTAGCTCAATTGCGCTAAGCAATATTGCGCACGATGCCAATCAGCCATGCCATTTGCAGCTAAAAGATAAGGAAATCCCCATTACGGTTAACCTTGCCAAATACGATTCACCAGAGCAACGCTATTGCCCAGCAGGCGTGTACGAAATCGTTAACACTCAGCAAACCCCATATTTGCAAATTAACGCGCAAAATTGCATTCACTGCAAAACCTGCGATATTAAAGACCCCTTGCAAAACATAGTATGGGTGCCGCCAGAAGCGGGCAGTGGGCCTGTTTATTCGGGTATGTGATAAGTTTTAATTAGGCTTAATAATAAATAGTAATAAAAAAAGGTCACTATGGGCTCATCCGATTTTTTGATTCAAACAATTATCTACTTATCTTCAGCCATCCTTTTAGTTCCAATCTTTAAAAGGTTGGGCTTAGGGTCAGTGCTTGGCTATTTGATAGCAGGCATTTTAATTGGGCCTTATGCGCTAAAGCTGATTCCAGACCCTGAACAAGTATTGCATTTTTCAGAATTTGGTGTGGTATTGATGCTGTTTTTAGTCGGCTTGGAATTAGAATCACAAAAAGTTTGGGAACTGCGCAAAATCTTATTTGGACTAGGTGGGCTGCAAGTCATCAGTACAATTGGCTTGGTTAGCCTTGCTGCACATTTATTGCATTTTAGCTGGCCGGTGGCCATGGTTATTGGCATGGGCGTGGCGATGTCATCTACAGCGATTGGCTTAACAGCCTTGACTGAAAAAAAGCAGCTTAGTACACCTGGCGGCCAAGCGTCATTTGCCACTTTGCTTTTCCAAGATTTATCCGTCATTCCCCTTTTTATGTTGCTAGCGCTTATTGCGCCAAATACCGCAGGCTCTGGATTTGATTTATGGGCGGTTGCCAAGGCGCTTGGCGCAATTGCGGCCATTATTTTTGCTAGCCGAGTCTTGCTACGCCCTATTATGCGCATCGTCGCACAAACAGAGATTCGCGAAATTTTTGTCGCCTTCTCATTATTATTGGTGATTAGTGTTTCGCTTGCCATGCAATCGGTTGGATTATCCATGGCCTTGGGCACGTTTTTGGCAGGCGTGTTGTTAGCCGATTCGGAGTACCGCTATGAGTTGCGATTGGATATTGAACCAGTAAAAGGCTTGCTGTTAGGCTTGTTTTTTATCGCCGTGGGCATGTCGGTAGATTTATCCCTTTTGGCCAATTCGCCATGGATGATATTTGGCTTTGCCTTACTGATTGTCATCAGCAAAATGGCTATTTTGATGGGTTTAGGGCGTTTATTTAAGTATTCATTTAGGGATAATTTGCTGTACGGCATCGCGCTTTCTCAAATTGGTGAATTTGCCTTTGTGATCTTTGGCGTGGCGCTTACCCAAAATACCATTGCGCGTGAAACCTACAATATCCTTAACGCGATTGTGGCTGTGTCTATGTTAATTACGCCGATATTGCTGTTGATGTACGATAAGTATTTAACGCTGGAATGCGGCGTGCGCCCTAAGGATTCGATAGAAGAAAATAATAGCGTCATCATCGCAGGCTTTGGCCGATTTGGGCAGATTGTCGGTAGAGTGCTGTTGGCCAAAGGCATCACAGCGACCATCATCGATAGCGACCCAAATCAAGTCGATTTAATGCGCAGCTTTGGCTGGCGTTGTTATTATGGCGACGCTTCTAGGCTGGATTTATTAGAAGAGGCGGGCATTGCTAAAGCAACGCTATTGGTGATTGCGGTTAGTGACCCTGTTGCGGCCTTAAATACAGGCAAGCTTGTTAAAGCGCGCTGGCCTAAGCTTGCCGTTGTTACCAGAGCACGTAGTAGAACCGATGCGTTTGATTTGCGTGATATCGGCTTAGATCCAATCAGAGAAACGTTTCATTCATCGCTGGTTGCCGCCAAGCAAGCCTTATTGGCGATTGGCGAATCAAATGACTCCGCCACCAATATCATCAACCATTTTGAGCAGCACGATTTAGAGCAGCTTGAAGCAACTCGGGCTATTCGGCATGACATGACTGCGGTGCGTAGCATGGCCGAAAAAGGGCGACAAGACCTTAAGGATTTATTGGCTGTAGAGCAGATCGAATTTCAAAATAGCCGCAAAACTTAAATGCTAGAAGCCTGTAATTTTAAGTACCGCAAAAGGTTTTGTATTGCGCATCCACTGAAGGTTCTGGTGCTTGTGTATATTTTCGCGCATGTTCTAAATCCGCAAATGGGTTTGATATCGCCGCTAACAGCCTATTAAACAAGGTCATGTCATTGCCATCAACCGCCGCGCTAAGCGCTTCTTCTACTAAATGGTTTCTGGCAATCACTTTTGGGTTAGCTAATTGCATTAATTGCACGCTATCGGCAAAGTTTTCATTTTGCCTTGTTAAGCGGGCTTGCCATTGAGATTGCCAATTTTTAAATCCAGCATCTTGGTATAGCGCGCTGCTTTGTAAGGCAGTATCAGATAGTGACCTAAACGTATTGGTGAAATCGGCTTTGGTTTTTTGCATGTGCATCAATAAATCCTCAATGAGCTTAGTATCGTCCTCTTCCTGATTAAAAATCCCCAGTTTTTTGCGCATACCAGCCAGCCAATAGGCAAAAAATTGATGCGGAAATGCTTGTAAACACTCGGTTACCAACGCAACTGCTTGTTCTTCGTCATCATCTATTAGCGGCAACAAGCTTTCGGCTAGCCTAATTAAATTCCAATGCGCGATATTGGGCTGGTTGCCATAGGCATAGCGGCCGTTGCTGTCAATTGAGCTAAAAACGGTTTCTGGGTGATAGCTATTCATAAACGCGCAGGGACCGTAATCAATAGTTTCGCCGCAAATGCTCATATTATCGGTGTTCATTACGCCATGAATAAAGCCCACTTGCATCCATTTGGCAATTAACGACGCTTGTAAATCGATGACTTTTTTCAATAATTCGATCGTTGGATTTTGTGCATCGGCCACTTCTGGAAAGTGTCTATTAATCGTGTAATTGGTTAGCGCTTGTAACTCTTGCTGATTTTGATTGGCGGCGGCAAATTGAAAAGTGCCTACGCGAATGTGGCTGGCGGCAACGCGGGTAAGCACAGCGCCTGGGTAGGCGGCATCACGGTAAACCATTTCGCCTGTGGTGCTCACGGCTAAACTTCTGGTGCTGGCAATGCCCAGCGCATGCATCGCTTCACTCATTATATATTCGCGCAGCATTGGGCCAAGTGCGGCACGACCATCGCCAGAGCGCGAATAGGGCGTTCGGCCAGCGCCTTTTAGCTGAATATCCAATCGCTCATTTTTAGGTGTAATGTGCTCACCTAATAAGATAGCACGGCCATCACCCAGCCGATTAAAATGGCCAAATTGGTGGCCAGCATAAGCTTGCGCAATAGGCTGGCTGCCATTTAAAAGCGCATTGCCGGCCAAAAATTGAGCCGCTTGTTTTTCAATTGTTTCATTATCAATTGCTTTATTATCTAGGCCACAATTTAACCCCAGCGCCTTTGCTAGTGATACATTAAAAACGAGAAGTTTTGGGTTTTTAACAGGGCTAGGCTGTTGTTTTTGATAAAAAATGGGCGGTAATTGCAAATAGCTATTATCAAAATTAAAGCCATCAATAGTTGATTCTGTCAGTGTTGCCATTAAGTGTTCCAAAAACCTAAATTAATCGCTTAACAATTCGGCAACGGGTTGCAGGTGCTCAATATGTTCGCAGATTACTTTTAAAATAAATATAACGGGAATGCCAAGCAACATACCCCATAAGCCCCATAGCCATGAGAAAAAGATAAGCGATGTAAAGACCGCGGCTGAATTCATTTTGGCGATACGGCCTGTCATCCAAGTGGTGACAAATACGCCAACAATAGTGGCAATAACAATATTTGCGCCTGCTACTAATAAGGCCATTAGCAATGAATCAAATTGCATATAAGCCGCCATGGCAGTAACGGCGGCCGTGACCACAGGGCCAAAATAAGGCACGATGTGCATAAAGCCAGCGGCTACCGCCCAAGCGCCTGCATTTTCTAAACCCAGCATTTTAAACGCCACCCAAGACACAATGCCGACAATGACATTGGTGATCACCAACATAAACATATAGCGCTGAATAGAGCTGCTGATATCGACCAAAATATTAACAGTGATTTTTTTTTGCGATAGTGAAGGGCCCGTAATTTTAACCAATTTTCGCTTAAAGTTATCACCCGAAAGCAGTAAAAAGTAGGCCAAAAATATCATGGTGGTGGCTTCTGCAACAAAACCAAAAACACCTAAAGAGCCGCGCCATAATAAATCGCCAATTTTAAATTTAGGCTGCTCTACCACCACATGCATGGGCGCTTTTTTCTTGCTGGGTACGGCACTTTCTGCGGCGCTAGTGGCCGATTCTACTTGGCTAGCGGCAATTTGCACTTTTTGCATATTGCTTAGTGGTTCGCCCCGTTTTACGGCAAAGCCAGAGGTAAGTTTAACGGCCGCCTCGGGCAAAATGGAAATAATAGATTGCACCTGATTACGCAGTGCATAGCCAGAAAACACAAGGCAGCCGATTAACCCTAAAATAACAATGCTTGAGCCAATGCCGCGATTAATCTTGATGCTTTCTAATCTAATCACAATAGGATTTAGCGCATAAGCCAACAAGGCGCCCAATAAAACGGTGATGATAAAACTTTGCGCCCAATCTAATGCAAAAATTACCGCAATGGTGGTCATAATCACCAATGCTACATTTTTAACTTGAATCGATTCGTTGGTCAGTAATACGGCATTTTCGTCCGCATCATTAATTTTAGAATCGGTCGTCACTTTTACTTCATCGTTTGCCATGCTTGATTCCATATCATTTTAAACTCAGGTTTTAACATCAATTGCCACGCTTATTATTGCTATTAGAAATGGTTAAACTAATTGAATATTACAATAGTTAGCTTGATAAATAATCGTTTTAAAAGTAATTTTATTTTGCACTAAAATAGTGCGTCATATAAAATTAAGCTATTTATTAAGGTAAACGTGTGATTCCATTTGTTGCTTGGATTAAGGGTTTTTATCCGCAACCCATTAGTGTCAATTTTCAAGAGCGCTTGCGTGCCTGCGTTGGCGCCTTTTTTGGCATTATTATCACCAGCGTTGTTGCGTATTATTTTATCGGTGCGTCTAGCGCGTTTCCATTTTTAATGGCGCCCATTGGCGCCTCCGCCGTTTTATTATTTGCCGTGCCCGCAAGCCCATTGGCGCAGCCTTGGTCAATTATTGGTGGCAATTTGATTGCGGCAACTGTAGGTGTCACTTGTGCGCTTTTTATTAATCATATCGCCTTGGCCGCTGCACTCGCTTTAAGCCTATCAATCGCGTTAATGTTTGCATTGCGCT
>JAYWCF010000082.1:0-2258 GCA_043780715.1 Methylotenera sp.
CAACCAGATTCTGGAATGGTGATGTTCACGTCTTTTAATGGCATGGGCTGAATGGTAATTTGGCTGTCGTCGCCAGCAAGCCAATTGATGATATTAACGCCGAAATCGAGATTGCTCTGACTAGTAATAAAGGTATTAGATAAAAAGTTTGCGTTACCCATTACTACTAAGCGCTGACCCTTTTTGCCGTATTCGCGCTCTAACGCAACGCCGATATTGATTGGACCACGCTTGTCTTTTTTCTCATCAAATTCCACCTGCAAGTTTTTAATATTAGCTGCAACTTTGTCTGATTCCAGCCAACCTTTTTGCGCGACATCTACCAAGCGAGCTACTTTCCAGCCAAAATCATAAGAGGCTTTAGCATCAATTTCGTGCGCCTCTGGGTAAACCGTCAAGTATTGAAATGTGCGGGTAATGGCATGATCGCCATAAGCCACACTAAAGGCATTTTTAGCATCTTGCTTGTAATCTTTAGCCGATAAATCTACCACCATGCCAGGCGAAACAGTCACACCCAAATAGCTAGCAACATCATTTAAACCACGTAAATTATCGTCGTCTAATAACCACAATACGTTGCCACCCTCTTCAATGAAATTCTTAATTTTTTTGGCTTCAATAGCATTCAAATCTACCTGTGGCGCAGCAACCACCAACATAGAGCCATTGCGAGGCACCTCTTGCGCAAGCATTAAATTAATATTGGCAAATTTAAAACCTTTAGCTTCTAAAACTTTGCCAAACTCGCCCAAATCTTGGTTTTTCTTGCCTTGCAAGAGACGTTCACCGTGGCCATCCAAATACATAATGGGCAGGTTGTTGGTGCGTGACAAACGCACTAACAAATTGGTCATCTCCTGCTCAGCAATCGGCGGCGAAATATGCTC
The DNA here is from genome assembly GCA_043780715.1 of Methylotenera sp. GTDB lineage: Bacteria > Pseudomonadota > Gammaproteobacteria > Burkholderiales > Methylophilaceae > Methylotenera_A. The sequence goes on from JAYWCF010000082.1 coordinate 891, forward strand.
GGTACGTTTGTTATACTCCACCACCATTTCGCCATCTTCCTTCACGCCTGCTTCTTGTGCGAGTTTCGGTTCTTCTGTTGGGTTAATAAATTTAAGTTTGATATCTTTCTTTTCGCGCTGATAACGCGCCATAAAATCAATCATGCCTTTTCTAAAATTATCACCGCCAGAAGCGTCATCTTTGGTGGCATAAACCGTCACGTTAATCGGTGCTTTCATTTGATTGAGCACGTTAACACTGCCCTGCGTTAGGATATTGCGATTGGCTTGCGTGATATCTTTAGTAATGCGATATTGCGATTGCGTTGCCAAATAACCTAACAACACAATTAAGCAAATAAACAGCAACACAAAAAGCCAGCTTTGCGCCAGCATTTGAAAACGTAATTTTCTATTAATATTCATAAACCCAATTATCCTCTTAGGCGGTCAGCGTCTAAGCGACGAATCGTTAATGTTAAAAAAGTGATGATGAACAATACAAAATAAGCTATATCGCCCGTATCAATAAGGCCGCCAGTAAACGATTGAAAGCGGTGCATGATAGACAAGCTCGGTAATATCCCACTTGGGTCGCCTGGCAGTACCAAATTTAAAAACGATAGAGCAAACAACACGATAAAAGTTAATATTGCCGCCACCACAGGTTGCTGCGTCATGCTCGAGAAGTAAAGCCCAGCGGCCGAAAAGCTAGAGATCAATAACAATAAGCCAAATGAATTTGCCAAAATATAACCAATATCGATTTCTGCCCACGGACTAAGCGCAAACAGCATGATTGCGATATAAACCACCAAAACGCTCAGGAAAATGACCAAGCCTAAAAACTTACCCAATACAATATCGGTAAGAGAAACAGGCGCGCTAAACAAAAAAGGCAAGGTCAAACTACGACGTTCTTCTGAAATCAATCGCATTGATAACAATGGCACTGCAAACAAGGCTAAAAATGCTGCAAAACTAAATAATTTTTCTCCAATAAACTGCGTAACACCAATACGTTCTGCAGGGCGCATAGAACCTTGCATCACAGCAAAATAGCTATCAATGCCATTTAAAAAGTTCATGCCGAATGCGAGCATCAACAATGATAAGATGACCCAGCCCATTGGCGAGGCAAACATGCTTTTAAGTTCTTTTCTTAAAATATTAAATATCATTATGCTTTACCTTATTTAATGCCTTATTGTGGTGACACTGCTGCAATCTCAGCAGCATCTTGATGAGTTAATTGCGTAAATACATCTTCCAAACTGGTTTGGTCAGGCGCAATTTGGTATAAACCCCACTTGTTTTTCACAGCCGCTTGCACGATGGCCTCATGTGGCGCTTCATCTTCTGCAAATCGTACGCGTATCATATTGTTTT
>JAYWCF010000083.1:0-2250 GCA_043780715.1 Methylotenera sp.
AGTGTATTAGCTGGGCTTCTGTGGGATAAACTTGGTGCGTCGTTCACATTTTATGCGGGCGCGCTATTTTGTGTCATTGCGCTGTTTGGATTGGCTTGGCCGACCAGGCTATTCAAAATAAATTAGCCAATTTGTTTTTACTGCATATAAATGGCTATTAAACGTGTTCTGAATATTGTGCAAGGGTAGCTTTTAGCGCCGAATCTGTGCAGGTGGTTGCGGCTACAAACCGCGCCTACAATAACGCTAGCTCTGCCTCGCTGAAACCCGCCTGGCGCCTGGCTTCTAGGTTAAATGGCGGTTTTAATTTGGGCGCGCGGTATGCAATGCAAAGCGTTTCAAATGTGGCAATTGGCTCAATATTTCGCTTGCCACAAAGCCAATTAAACCAAATATTACCAATCGCTACGTGGCCAATTTCGTCGCACAAAATAATCGTTAAAATTTCGGCCATTGTTGCGTCGCCCACTTGCGCAAATTTATTGCGCAGTTGTGGCGACGCGTCCAAGCCACGCGCCTCCATGGTGCGCGGCACTAACGCCATTCTGGCTAACACGTCATCTTTGGTTCTATCGACCATTTCCCACAGGCTATTGTGGCCTGCAAAATCGCCATAAGTAAAACCAAGCGTTTGCAAATGGGCGTTTAACAAACTGAAATGATAAGCTTCTTCAACCGCCACCTTTAGCCAGTCTTTATAATATTTCTCGGGCATATTATCAAAGCGCCAAATCGCATCCAGCGCCAAATTAATGGCGTTAAATTCAATATGAGCCAGCGCATGGATAAGCGCGGCGCGGCCTTCTGCGGTGCGCATAGAACGTTTGGGTAAATCAAGCGGCGGCACTAATATTGGCCTAGGCGGAATACCAGGTATTGCATTAAGCACGGCCTGGGAGGCGCATAAATGCTGGCTGCTAGCGATGCTTAAATGTGCATTTTTTAGTAATAAAACGCCGCCTACTTTAGGGGCGGCGTTTGTTTCACATAGCCAGTTAAGCGCAGTTTGGCGCAGTTCTTTCAATGTTGCACTCGAATTATTTTACTGTAATAAAATCAAGCTCGCCCGCTTTCATATCAGGCACCATTAGCGTTTTGCCATCTTGCATTAAAGTAATATCAGCGCTGGCTTTATAGCCTTCTTTAATTAAGCTAGCGTGACCTTTTACTGCTTCGTACACTTTGCCGTTTTTCCAATCACTAATAATGATTTTTCCCGCTTTCGTTCTAACTAAACCATCGCCGCCAGTAAAGCCATCTGCAAGCTTGGTAGTTGCACCTGTGGCTAAATTAATGCGGTATAAAATGCCCGATTCAAAATCAACTTCTAATAAACTATTGCGACCATCCATCAATAAGCCATTTGGCGCTAAAATAGTTGGGTTTTTGCTATCTGCCACAATAGTAATCGTGCCACCTTTGGCAATCTTGTAAATTTGGCCACCGTCTTTTAATGTGCCGCTATCACTCACATATAAATTGCCTAACTTATCTGCGACTAAATCATTTAAAAAAACTGGCGTACTCGGAAAAGCCATTTGTGCGCCTTATACCTGCCAAGTGCCGTCTTTATTAATTTCTAATACGCGGGTTTTATCGGCCACATAAAGCTTATCGCCAATCATAGCAAGGCCTTTTGGGTCATCCATGCCAGTAGCAAATACGCTTAAGTTACCATTTGCGTCTAATTTACTGATCTGGCCGTCACCATCTTTACCAAATTCGCCAATTTCAGAAATATAAATATTGCCATCTTTAGCTTGCAAAGCAGATTCTGGCATTTTTAAGCCAGTTACTTTGGCTGGTAATGGCGCTTTAGCGTAAGCGTTGAAAGTGCTAAGTAATGCTAATAATAATACGGTTTTTTTCATGTTGATACCTTTGCAAGTTTGTTAATGATTGGAAGTTGTTAATAGTCAATAGTGGTTAATAATAAATTGTGCTAACGGGTAAACTGTCCAGCCCAGCGCATAGCGTTTCGGCCTTGTTAGTGGGTGTTTTGTTAAGCGCGGCTAAAAATGCGCCATCGGTTTCCAGCTGTTTAATCATTTTTTCCATGGCTTTGGTGTAGGCTTTTTCCATATAGTAATCGGGCTTGATGCCTAAATCGCCCAATTGTTGCGCTTGCTTTTTAACGGTGGCAATGGCGATTAATTGGTCAACAGGCTGGCCGTTTGCCACATACGCTTTTGCGATAATTTCGGCATGAAACACGCGCAATTGCGCGTTGTAAAACATCTGCGGTTCAAT
>JAYWCF010000084.1:0-2247 GCA_043780715.1 Methylotenera sp.
CAGGCGCAAGATATATTTATTGGCGTTAATGCATTGGATTATTCAGGCTACCCAGATTGCCGTGGCGAATATGTGGCGGCGTTTCAACAAATGGCGAACTTAGCCACCAAAAGCGCGGTAGAAGGCCAAAAAATTACCATTCATGCGCCATTAATTGATATGACCAAAGCTGAAATTATTCAATTGGGTATGCAATTAGGCGTGGATTATGCCATGACGGTTTCATGCTATCAGGCCGATAATCAAGGTCATGCTTGTGGCAAATGTGATTCTTGCCGATTACGGCGTGAAGGTTTTATGCAAGCGCATTTAACAGACCCAACGCGTTACCAGTCTTAATTTTTTAACTTATAAAAAGTAGGCATATAAAATAAGTTTATTTTAATCAATATCTTATAGTCCGTTCCTCACCGTTTACTAGTCACTTTTGCCCCCATTTGGGGGATAGATTGACTTTTTTTTTGCCTTTAATATTCATATGTAACAATTTTTTACATTTCAACTTTTTGCGTGCATCACTGAATACAATTTAAGGGGCAGACAATGAATACAAAACGGACAAATTTGATGGCGATATTGCTAACAACGGCTGGTTTTTTAGCCAGTGGTGCAGCCAATGCAACATGCGACGATATTAGCTATGGCGCATTAAGTAGCGCGGCAAACAATGTTTATGCCGCTAATAACACAGGCGGTTTTCATCTCAATATGTGGGTAACTTTTGTCGATGAAACTGGCAAAGTGTGCGAAGTAACCACCACTGGCGATAAAGGTGCGTTGGCCAGCCGCAGCGAATGGTTAGGTAGCCGTGTTATTTCGGCACAAAAAGCCAATACATCCAATGCTTTTAGTTTAAATGGCGTATCTATTTCAACAGGTGCTTTGTATGCGGCGGTGCAACCAGGCGGCAGCTTGTTTGGCTTGCAAGAATCTAACCCAGTAGATGCACAAGCCGCCTACAGCGGTAACCCCAGCTTTTACGGCACCAATCGTGACCCATTACGTGGCAAGCGCGTAGGCGGTGTAAATGTGTTTGGTGGCGGTTTAGCCGTGTATAAAGGCGGTATTAAAGTGGGTGCAATTGGTGTGTCTGGCGATACTTCTTGCACCGATCATGCATTTGCATGGAAAGTGCGTGAGGCGTTGGGCTTAGATACTACATCACCTAAAAACTTTGAATTATTAGATTTAGATACGCAATTTCAAGCATTGGGCGACCACCCATCTTGTACTAGTGACGACAGCGCAATTGATAATGCCAGCTTTGGTTTTACCACTTTGTAATTTTTCGTCAGTAAAAAACCTCAGTCAGCTGAGGTTTTTTTGTGCTATTTTATTTTGTGTATATGCATCTTAACTACTGATTTGTTAACACTTATAACCAATAAAAATTAATTATAATAAAGTGATTAAAACATGAAAAATAGCTATAAAAATCATGGTTTTACGTTAATAGAGTTATTGGTGGTAATGGTTATTATTGGCCTATTAGTCAGCTATGTTGGGCCAAAATACTTTAATCAATTAAGCCAATCGGAAGTGAAAGCCGCCAAAGCGCAAATTGATTCGATTAAAAAAGCGCTTGATGTGTATCGACTAGATAATGGCGCTTACCCAGACCAAGCCACAGGTTTAACAGCCTTGATGGTGCCGCCAGCCTCCGCCCGAAAGTGGCGTGGTCCTTATTTGCAAAAAGATATTCCAAGCGACCCTTGGAACCAACCCTATATTTATCGTATTCCAGGTGAAAAAGCCGAGTTTGATTTAGTGTCTTTGGGTGCGGATGCCAAGCCGGGCGGTGAAGATGAAAATGCCGATATTGTGAATTAATGATGCAATTTCAATTGCGCGTATTACAAGATAATCAGCCGCCTTATCGATTTGAGATTGATGCGGAATCGGTGCTGGAAGCGCGCAAATTAGCCGAATCGCAAGGCTTGACGGTATTAAATGTTCAGCCGCAATCTACTTTTAGCATAAAAAATATTCAGCAAACCAAGCCTTTTCCGCTCATTTTGTTTTGCCAAGAATTTCGCGTGCTGTTTGAGGCAGGGTTATCGGTAATAGACGTGATTGAAACGCTGATTGCCAAAGAAACTCACGCCAATAATAAGCACATTTTGCAAGGATTATTCAATGCGGTTAGCGAAGGCAAAACGTTGTCGCAGGCGTTTATGTTGCAAGCCAACGTGTTCCCCAGTTTATTTACCGCCACTATTAGCGCGGCCGAAACCACTGCCGATTTAG
>JAYWCF010000085.1:0-2244 GCA_043780715.1 Methylotenera sp.
TTTTATCGTGGCCAAGTGGATAAATACACTTGGCAAGATATTGGCTCATCTTACTTACCTGGTGAAGATACGGCCGCGTTTTTATTTGCACAACTTGAAAAAGCACAAGAAATTACGCTAAAACGCTTGGATATTTGGAATATTTATCATGAATCCCTAGCTGAGCTTGAGCAAAAAGGCGATTTGAGAAGACCAATTATTCCTGCTGAGTGCCAACATAACGCGCATATGTACTATATTTTGCTTAATTCGCTTGAGCAACGTACCGAGTTGATTAAAAAATTCAAAAAGCAAGATATTCACCCTGTATTCCACTATATACCTTTACACAACGCGCCTGCTGGCAAGCAATTTGCACGCGCTCACGGTGAGCTCAAACAAACTGATCAGCTGTCAGAACGCTTATTACGCCTGCCTTTGTGGGTGGGTTTGGGTAAGCAACAAAGCGATGTGTTAAAGGTGATGGGTGCAAAAATGTTGTCCGGTTATTTTTTGATTGGTAATGTGATTGACAACGTAATGTTAATAGAGTTAAATGGAATTGCGCTGATTTGAGTGGCCAATATTAAACAAAGCCTTACTCAGCTTGCGGGCGCATAATAAATTCTGCTAAAGCGAGAGCCAAAACCCGTTTTAGCTTATTCTTTAGCTAATACGGGTTTTTTAATGCCCGCATATTTGCCATTATATAACTGATCTAATAGAAATTATGACGACCAACAGAACATATCATCCTGAGACATTAAGCGTTCGAGCTGGCAGCGAAACAACTGAGTTTGGTGAAAACTCAGAAGCGTTATTTTTAAACTCCAGTTTTAAATTTAAAAATTCAGCACAAGCAGCGGCGCGCTTTGGCGGCACAGAGCCAGGCAATATTTATTCGCGATTTACCAACCCAACAGTTACCATGTTTCAAAATAAACTGGCCGCACTAGAAGGTGCAGAGCAGTGCGTAGCTACATCCAGCGGCATGTCAGCTATATTGGCTTGCGTAATGGGTTTGTGTAATGCGGGTGACCATGTAGTGGCATCGCGCAGCGTGTTTGGCACTAGCGTGCAGTTATTTGGCAACATTCTTAAGCGCTGGGGCTTAAAAGTCACATTCGTGTCGCTGACTAATCCGGCTGAGTGGCAAGCGGCTATTACTCCCAAAACTAAATTATTCTTTGTTGAAACGCCATCTAATCCATTAACAGAAGTATGCGATATACAACTTTTAGCAGATATTGCCCACCAAGCCAATGCCTATTTGGTGGTGGATAATTGCTTTTGTACGCCTGCGATTCAAAAACCGCTAGATTTAGGCGCTGATATCATTATTCATTCTGCCACCAAGTATATTGATGGACAGGGCAGATGTTTAGGCGGCGCCGTGCTTGGTAGTAAAGTCTTAATGGAGCCCGTGTATGGATTTTTACGCACAGCGGGCGTCACCATGAGTGCGTTCAATGCGTGGGTGTTTTTAAAAGGCCTAGAAACGCTGCATATTCGTATGGAAGCACATGCGCGCAAAGCTTCAGCATTAGCCACTTGGTTAGAAACGCAAGCGCAAGTGGCGCGTGTTTATTACCCCGGTTTGGCTTCGCATCCACAACACGCTTTAGCCATGAGGCAGCAGCTAAATGGCGGCGGTATTGTGAGTTTTGAAGTTAAGCCAAAAGCTGGTCAAACCAAACAAGAAGCGGCTTGGGCCTTGATTGATGCAACGGAATTAATCTCAATTACCGCCAATTTGGGTGACGCAAAAAGTACCATTACGCATCCTGCGACTACCACTCACAGCCGTGTTTCTGCAGAGGCACGCGCCGACGCAGGTATAGGTGATGGCTTAGTGCGTATTGCAGTGGGTTTAGAGCATATTGATGATTTAAAAGCAGATTTATCAAGTTTGACGTAGCCAATAGAAGTTGTAAAAATAAAAGGCGGATTTAAATCCGCCATTTATTTTTTATTCGACATACGTTTATTCACTTAAAGCATCAGCCCAACTATTAGGTGTTTCATACAACCGAACTCGCTCAAGTTTAAGATGATTGCCAAACGTATCATGATAGTTAGCCTTCAAAATATTAAACGCTTCAGCTGCTAAGTTTTCTGCGGTTGGTACGGTACTCATTACTACTGTTTTATGATCAGGTAGTGTATTTAAAAAGTCTAAAATAACATGATCTTTTTTGTAGACCAAAAAAGCATGGTCCCAAACATCTACAACGGCTTGTCTTGCGATGGCTTTCACATCAGAAA